>MHZD01000103.1 GCA_001828645.1 Planctomycetes bacterium RIFOXYC2_FULL_41_27
TGTCATGGACAGGCGCATGGGTTTCAGGATTGTTACCTTGGATGGAGAGGAAGGTGTTATGGCCCATGTAGATTGCAATAGTAATTACAAAGTTGGTAAATATCGGGTTGATCTGGATTCCTTCGAGAAGGTTGCCATCCCGGCATTAGAAAAGGCCGTGAAGGATAAATCGATTATTGTTATTGATGAAATTGGGAAAATGGAACTCTTTTCAACAAAATTCGGGGAACTGGTACGTAATATTATTAATGGTGAAAAACCTCTCCTCTGTGTAATAAAGGAGAACGGCGACACTTTTACTGAAGAAATAAAAAATCGAGAAGATGTCGATTTAGTAACGGTAAATTATGAAAACAGAGAAGGGTTGCCAGAAAAGGTACTTGATATGTTGAAGGCAATGAAAAAATTTAGTTTTGTGTGAGATCGTTACATAACTGCGTGTTACGATATGTAACAGTCGCGTTCATGCCCATTTCACAGGTATTTGACAAAACTTGACCACGTAATCTTCCATAAAATGTCACTATTCGTTATACAATTCTCATAGCGTATTCTTACAGCATCAAATCTTTTCGCTAGATTTTAACTCTCCGCAATATCAACTCTTACAACTTTCATAGATATATAATTTTTTTGTAGAACTCGTGGCATAACATCTGCGCATTTCCCTTATACGACAAATTAGAATATCTTGTTTGTTCATAAATTTTTGTAGGTCTCTTTTTTCTCTATTCTTTAGGGATCTACATGCTTAAGAAAGGTCAGGGGTTAATTCGTTCTCCCTGATCTTTCTAAGCAAACCAGGAAAGATATTGGAGGAAACAGATGGAATTCGCTTTTCAAGTTTACATTAAAGACTTAAAAAAAATTTCTCCTCTCACGGTTGAAGAAGAAAAAAGATTATTTAAAAAACTTTCACAGGGTGATTCTGAGGCAAAAAAATCTATTGTGATAGCTCATCTTCCTCTGGTTATAAAGATTGCCCGCCGGTTTGCCTATTATGGTGCATCTCTGCTTGATCTGATCAGTGAAGGAAATATTGGACTTATGCGTGCAGCTGAAAAGTTTGACTACAGGATAGGTCAACGGTTCGGCAAGTATGCTTCATGGTGGATTAAATGGACTATCATTCGGGCGTTGATTAACAATTCAAAGACCATACACATTCCCGTCTACATGGCAGAAAAAATTTATAAGTGGAAGAAAATATCTTCAAAACTAGCAAACACCTTACAGAGACTGCCAGATCGAAATGAAATTGCGGAAGAATTGAATGTCGGCGAAAAACAGTCCCGTTGGATAGAAAGAGCCGTAAGAAACACATATACTCTCAATTATGCGCACTTCCAGAAAGATGATTCAATGGAATTTAGTGAATCTATACCAGACGAACGGGTGAAAATGCCTGAAGACGAATTGATCGAATCTTATGATAAAAAAGAGTTAAGAAGGGTACTGGATATAATCGATCATAGAGATTCACACGTGCTAAAAATGCGATATGGATTAGATGGTATAGAACCCATGACACTCCGAGAGGTAAGTGAAAAACTTAATATCAGCCGAGAGTGGGTGAGAAAGATTGAAAAAAAAGCTTTATCTAAACTCAACCAACTTATGGCTTGTAACAGATAATATCTCTTAGAAGTTTAAGTCATACCCCGCAGTCGGAATCCAATCAGCCCTTAAGCCATCCTCATTGAGTGGTGTTTGCACATTGACAAATACGAACATTCCTGACCGCGGACTCCACTTGAATCCTGTTGAAAAATCAATAATATTCTTACCAATGGGTGCATTTTCTAATGTATATCTGCCGATAATATCCGATGCGATAGAAAAGTGGTTATTTCTTTTACCGAAGCCATAATCAACACCAGTGGCGTACACAATCCTGCTTTGTCCTTCACTTCCGCTATTGAACTCATATCCCAGGTTAAGATGCGGCGTAAAACGGCTGACACTTTTTGAAAATATAAGAAATGGTTTTATGCTGGTTCTCCCTGTTCCTAAAAGCTCGTTTTTGTTTCCTGTTTGGAGTTTCACATCAAGCGCAGAGGTGAAATCTATCCATTCCGACGTGAACAGATTATACTTACTTCTCAGAAAAATATCTCCAATGCCTGTAGAAGCACCGGAAACAGAGTCGCTAATCGTTTCTCCAGCTTCAAAACTGTAACCGAGTGTTTCGCCGCTTTTCCCTTTTTCCTTTGTCTGATTCAATATCCTTCCGTTACTGTCAACATCAAGTTGAACCTGTAGTATAGGTATCAATATGGAAATGTCCCAACGGTCTGTTATCCCATACGTGCCATAAAAAGAAAATAAATTGGTCTTCACATTTACATCAAAGTCCAGTTGAAGCAAATTTTTGTCTTTCTGGTTTTCATCTAAGAATACAATAGACTTTAAATTGTGTAAATCCTTTCCCTGCAGCTTGGAATAATCAATATAAGTATAAGAGAAGCCGAAGTTAATTTTCCTTTCCCCTAAAGTAGTAGCCCTCTCGGCAAAAATAGGCCCAAGGCTATCGGTTGTCCTTGTAAATACCTCTAATTCTCTGTCGTACTGAAAGGTAAATCCCCCTCCTGTTGAGCTAACCGGGAACGAACCCTTTTCGCTATTTAACTCTGAATTCAGATTTTGAATTTCCAGAAACGAATCTAATGGCACCTGAACGACCGTGACTACGTCTACACCCCCTGTGGGTCTTTCCTCCTCGAAGACGTTTTTTACAGGAACACCATTTCCACCATACAATGAAGTTATTAAGCCAGACAGATTATTGGCAAAACTGTTAGTTATCGGAAAAGTGATAATTAACAAAATAAAGAATGTGCTTAATATATGTCTTGTCATTAAGTAGATGACTCCAAATATGGATTAGAAGTAAATGCCTGCAAATGCATCATTATAGCTACTCCGTCATACTAATGAGGCATAACGTCCTTAGTGTCTTGGAACGATTATCACAATTATGGATAACCGCAATATATTACCACAAAAAAGTTACTACACAAAAAAATTCTGGCATTCCGACTGCTTCCGTTGGATTGCGTTAGTATTGACTACAGTTTGACTACAGTAAAAAGTATAGGGGGAGAGGGGATTTTCTGAGTATACGCACAATTATGTAATCTCGTTGTGCCTGGAAAAACACAAAGGAGGATTGAGTTGCTACACATTGTTAAAGAGAAACACCCCAAAGCATTCAAGGGTTTACGAGGCTGACTAAAAGGGATATAAAGAGCATTGTAACAGACATTGGCATATTAGAGGAACCAGGGTTAATTGATATTAAAAGAAAGAAGGAATGCCGGAGATAGTCTATACCCGTGGTAGATTACAGTAAGATAAATTTGGGAATAGCGGTTTAAGGCAGTTATTTTTGAAATTATTCATAGCTGGGAAGGCGAAGGAAGAATTAACCGTAAAATAGCTCTATAACTTTTAAGCAGAAGGAGATCAAGCCATGAAAAGGATGTTATTAGTAGTAGTCTTGCCTTTGTTTATGTGTGATGTTACAAAGGTAACGATAGCAAGCGATATTTGTGGGTATGTATACGATATTAATGATAAAAGTTTGTCTGGGGTGAGATATCTGCTAAAGACGGTTATAAAGTTTATAGTGGCGCAACATTAGGTAGTGGCCATTATTGGATTTCTTTAAAGGTAGGAACTTATACCATTAGATACAAGAAGAAAGGTTATCAAACTCAAACTAATGATGTATGTTTAAAAGAGTACGAAAAAAATATAGAGAGATAGTTGTGGTGGTTGCAAACCAAATTCCGACACTGTCACAAATTCCAACTGATTAAATTTTGTTAAGTAATCATAAAAGGAATAGGGTAATTCCAGAAAAGCCGTAACATTGACGGCCTTCCCTAGTATGTAGAACGTTAAACGATATGTAAAATGGCAAAACTACTAAATGCATATCTGCTAATTACAGGAGGGGGTTCCGTAGACCTTCCATTCAAAAACAACCGGGTTGGACTGCTGTCCATTACATTGTGTGGAAGGTGAAATTTTTTTAACACGGATGGCTTTTGTAGTTATAGGTTCTGGAAATAAATATTCTACATCTCCTATTTCTTCAATAAATTCATCGTCGGTAATCCATGTAATTCCATCCGTATCTAGATATTGTACTACTCCATTACCGACGTTTCTTCCTGGATCTATATAATCGAAGTCATTTGAATCTTCACCACAACTTTCGTTACAATCAGTTGTCTGAATGGTCATTCTGGTGATAGTAACCTCTTTTCCCCAATCGAGCCTGATCCAGCCATGCTTTCTTTGACCGAGCTTATTTTGAGTTCTTATCCAGTGGTAGTGACAATCTTCCTTTTCTAATTCGTCATTCATCATTTCCGGGCCAAATTCATCGACACCACCTCCGCTGCTGGAGGCTATTGCACAGGGTGCGATATTTGAAATGACACTAACGGGTAAAGATTTTGACAATGTATTTGAATTAAAAGTTATTGTCGCAGTCCCATTAGATATGCCTGCTATTGTGAAAGAGATTTGTCCATTTGAGTTTGTCAGTCCCCCGCTCGGTGCAACAACAGCAACAGATTCTTTATTGCTCCTTGCAGTAACCGGTACGTTGCTTAATGGACTTTTCTGATCATTGAGAATCTTTACCGTCGCAGTGCTACTGCTCTGAACATCTATAAAAAGTGAATCTGGCGTAACACTGATGCTATTTGGAAATGCTGTTTGGCAAAATACGAGGGTAAATATAAATATTATAAAATGGTTAATATGTTTTTTGATATGAACCTCGTATGTGATATTTTGACTTATTTTACTATTTTCCATATATTATTTTCTTTACGAAGGGTTTTGACTATTCTAGGCAGACTTTCTTTATGCCGATCACCACGCTCATCTGTCCACTCATCTGTTCTGTCAAAACTAACCGTAGTCTGTCTATTGTCATTATTTATCTCCATTACTTCATTTTGAATAGAAACCTTTATATCATGAACGTACATATAATGATTGCGAAGCTTGTCTTCTTCTTTTTTTGAGGATATATGTCCAAGCTCCTTTAGTGTCTCAATATCTCCTTTCTCCCAGGCATTTTTATATTCCTGCAACCAGGTTTGTATCTCGCTTTTTAGTAATTCCCTTGGGTCTGGTTCTGGCCTGGAAACTTTTACGTTCTTACTAATGTCATGTTTTTGAGCATTGTCAACCACTTTATTTAGATATTTATTGTCTATGGTTGTTTTGTTTTCAGTATTATTATCCAAAGAATTCTTATAAGGTTCCTGTTTTATGGTTTGTGATTCCTGTTCTTGTTTATTTAATGTTCTATCAGAATCATTCATAATTTCTGTCGAACGGTTACTTTCTGACTTCACGGCAACCGCTGGCAGTTGAGGGATTGCACCCTTTGAAATGACATTTCCTGGTTCGTCTGTATTCCTTAGAGATGCTGGTATTTTTTTGTTTACATTAGGAAATAGAGCTACACCACTCTTAGCAGAAATGTTTTCTTCTTGTTTTTTTGATAGAAAGAAAGTGTATATTACTAACGGAATTACCAAGGTAGACAGGATTATTGCAAGAACACCGGCACTGGTATAAGTTGTATGTTTTTTGGTAGTAGAATAGTCTGCCCTTTGTAATAACAACCTGAATTCATCAATTGAATGGGGTCTTTTATTTTTATTTTTTTCTAAACATTTGAACACAATGTTTTCAATTTCTTTTGAAACTTTTGTATTTTTGTTTACCTTCCTGAAAGATTGGGGTCTTTCATTCATGTGTTTATTCATCAAGGTAATTTGGTCACCTTTAAATGGGGGATTCCCTGTTAACATCTCATACATAATTACACCCAAAGAATATATATCTGTCCTTTCGTCACACTCCCCTCGCCATTGTTCAGGCGCCATATATGGAGGTGTTCCCACGATACTTCCGGTCAGAGATACATTATCGTGTGTTCGTAATTTTACTATTCCAAAATCCAGGACTTTGACAAAATCGTCTTTATCTCCAACCTTAGTTAACATAATATTTTGTGGAGTAATGTCTCGATGTATGATCTTCTTTGGGTGTTTATGTGCCGTCGAAATTACATCACAAATCTGAAAAATTATATTTAACATTCTTGTGACATCGAATGTCCCCGTATCTTTTATAATTTCTTTTAGGTTCTTACCTGAGATAAACTCCATTGCCATGTAAATCGTACCGTTTGTGTCGCGATCAAAATCGTATAAGTGAATTGCGTTTGGATGACGTAATTCCCGTATGGCAGATGCCTCATTATAAAATCTCTTAATGTCTTGAGGATTATCGCTTAAATTCAAATGCAATATCTTCACGGCAATAATATCATCACTATCAAGCAATGTTCTTTTCGCTTTGTATATAGTACTCCAGCCGCCTGTAGCAATTTTTTCTATAATTTTGTATTTCCCACCCAATAATTTACCAATATAATGGTCGTATGATGGTTGTTGCAAAGGTGACAGTGTATTGTCGCATATCGAGGATGTTTGATGAGTGTGTAGCTCTGATGACATCTTATACTCACACATTTTTCCACAGTGTTTGCAGGTAAGAACCTTCCCAATATCAACATGGGCTTCTTTAAACCTTTTATTGCAATGCGGACATAAAATAACAGTAATACCTAGGTTTTTTAACAGATAAATCCATTGTTCATGCGTAATATACCCGCGATCAAGCAAGATAACATCTAGGCTCTTTCTTGGGTCTTCTACCTCAAAGGCATCAACAATGCGTTGGCTGATATGAACTTGTTCTGGTGTGGTAAATCCTTCAGAAACGGCAAGATTCCCAAATTCCATATCTAATCTGTTTTTCATAAGGATTTTTGCCAAAAAACTTTAAATGAAGTGAAAGTATGTAAAAAACTCTTTTACTAAGATATGTCAGCTTATCTTGTAATTAGATTATAGTTATTTAAAATGTCTATTGATATGATTTTTTGATGTGATCGTTTCTTACTTCTTATTTTTTTGTCATAGATACTAATAGCAAAGATAGATAATGCAAAGAAAATAAAGCCGCAGAACAACATCCTAATATCTTGCGAGTTTGGGTATATAAAGTGAATCTTTTGCCCTATTAAACTGCCTATTAGCAAATTAATAACGGGTAAAATAAGGAGGAGTATTACGCTTTTATATGGGGATCTTTCAACTATTTGTAATGTCACCTGCTGACCCACAACCAAGCCGGAAATTGCATTTACTTCTATAAAATTTGATTTGGTTTCTATTCCTGCACAAGTACCGCAACTTTTGCATTCCTTTGTATCTGGCTTTACTACTTCTACCGTTGCACGATTGCCTTGTATGGATTTTATAATTCCTTTTTCAATAATTTGTTTTTGATTGGACATACTGATTGGTCAACAATTAGGTTCCCTGCGGGGGTTGTTGGGTTTGGGTTGGATTGCCAACCTTTTCTCTCATTAATTTACCAACTTTAAATACTACCACATTCTTGGCAGGAACAAAAGCTACTTCACCGG
>MHZD01000104.1:0-186 GCA_001828645.1 Planctomycetes bacterium RIFOXYC2_FULL_41_27
ATGTTCTTTTCGTCACGAACATCTTCCTTGTAGATTTCCATCTCTCTTTCAATGAAATCAGATTTATTGCCTGAACTTACCGAATACGGAGGGTTTCCAAGGATAACCAGAATAGGCTGTTCTTTCTTGACCTTGCCTGCCAAATGGGATTCTTCAGAGAGAGATGCCATGCCGGGAAGTTTGGTT
>MHZD01000104.1:219-465 GCA_001828645.1 Planctomycetes bacterium RIFOXYC2_FULL_41_27
AGATAGAGTTTAAACCTGTCGTCCTCCTGGAGTTTATAGCCAAGTTCTTCTAAAAGAAAGGACATCTTCAAATGGCCTATGGCATACGGCGCCATCATCAATTCAAAAGCGTAGAAGTTTCTGAGGATGTGTTCCTTGATTAAGCGTTCTTTTCCTCCTTCGCCGTATTTTGCCGTAAATTCTTCGATAGCAATTTTCGAGGCCTCAGCTAAGAAGGTTAATGTCCCTGCTGCAGGGTCTAAGACA
>MHZD01000104.1:498-2931 GCA_001828645.1 Planctomycetes bacterium RIFOXYC2_FULL_41_27
TGTCCCTGCTGCAGGGTCTAAGACAGTAACCAATTCGTTCGCAAAACCATCTTTTCTCTGAAAATATTCTTTTAGGATGGTATGCAGGGAACGGACAATGTAAGATACTACTGGCTCTGGCGTGTAGTAAACACCCCTGCGTTCCCTCGTTTTCGGGTCGTATTCTGCCAGAAAGGTCTCGTAAAAGTGGACAATGGGGTCTTTTCCTTTGCCTTCGCGAAAATATTTGTGAAGAATATTGTTTACATCAGTAACTGCCAGGACTTCTGAGATATCGTCAACGATCCATTCCATCTGTTTGGGGAGTTCTTCAAGTGAAATAAATCGAAATACGTCCCTTAAAATTCCAATCGTGTGCGGAATGTTATCGTAGGCAAGTTTTCTATTAAAGCCGTTCTTTGCCCGAACTCTGGAGGCAAAAAGTCCGTAAGTAATAGTTTGTGAATAAAGGTCGGTAAAGTCTTCTTTTGTGAGACCACTTATGAGAAACTGTTTAAATGCATCATAAAAGCCCTGTAGGGATGCAGCGCTCCGTGTACCTGTTGTGTGATTGCGTTCTTCCTGTAATTCCTGGGCAACCACTTCATCTCTTAAAAAGCGTGTTTTATCTGCCAGTACCCTTGCAAGGGACTCGGCATCGTAGAATTTTGGCAGTGAGAAAGAAAAGAATTTTCCAAGCAGGTTTAAGAAATCTGGTTCGTTTTCAACTGGAGAGGCTGTTTTAAGCGTACGCATGACAAACGGCCTGCCGATGCGGACTTTGTCTGTTAGTTCGCCATTGCAATAGAGCCTGAACTCAAGGAAGTTGGTGAGTATCAGGTTGGGAAATGTCTTTAAGTAACGTTTTAGCTGATCTGTGGTTTCTATCTGGTCTAAGTACTCAGTTGTTGGCGCTTTTGCTTCTATATAACCAACAATATGTTGATTGCCATCCCATATTCTAAAATCGGGATTACCGGCTTCGGTCTTCTTTGGCAGGGTGGTTATGTGGACATTATTTTTGCCAACTGATTCAGCATATTTCTGCAAAAAACCTTCAAGGATAGAATAGTAGCTTTCCTCCCTGGCATCTCCGCGACTGGAGACTTCGTATATTCCTTTTAAATAGTATTTTAGCATTTTTTGTATAAGAAAGGCAGGGATGAGGGAATTAAATAAATATTTAAGGAATATCTTTCTGGTCTATAATTGCTATCGATTGCAAAATCTTAATTTTAATGCGTATAAGTTTACACATAATAATGGAAAATTAAAGAAAAAAACGATGCGTTCGGTGTCTTATTTCATATTCAGTACTTTAGGGATTGACAATAAATAATCTGAACAAGTTTGTTGTCCGACACTTTGAAGATCAGGCACTTCGACAGGCTCAGTACAAGCACTGTCAGGGCTAAAGCCCAATTCAGATAAGACCGTCACTAACCCCAGCCTTAAGGCTGGGGTTAGTGGATACACGCCATACCGGGGCTTTAGCCCTGATGGCACAGCAACATGAAGTTGTTCATGTTATTTATTGTCAATCCATTAGGTAACGGGCAATGAAACACCTGAAATTCTTTAGACACAGAGAAAATTGCTGATATAATTAGTATGATTTTTATGACAAAAGAATTAGATTTACTAAAATGTTTTCACTGTGGACAGCCATATCGTCTTGATGAGTATAGTCAGAAAAAGAGATTGGCATGTTCAGGATGTGGTATGGAGACGGTTCCGCTAATTGCCGGGAAAATAAGCGAAAGGGATACGAAAGGGTTATGTGTCTTGTTGGGATTTTTTACGATTGTTGCACTTCTGGGAGCGCTGGGCGGTATTATGATGGTGCATGGTTGGAACTTCTGGGTTACGTTTTCGATTATTGGCGGGATTATCTATTTAGTAAGTAAAATATTTATGGGTAAATATAGAATTAGTGAAATTGGCGAGTCTCTGCCGGATAAAGTGGTTACTGGATTATCAAGTAAAGAATGTGTAACAAATTTTGATCGTTTGGTTATTGATGCAATTAATGAATTGCCACAGGATTTAAAAGATCGCTTGTCAAATGTATCTGTCGTTGTGGAGGATAAGCCAAGTAGTTCTGTATTAGGGAAATTGAGGTTAATGCCGAATATGATGCTAATGGGGTTATTCCAAGGAATACCGCTGAATAAAAAGAGTGTGTGGCATTCTGGTACGCTGCCAGAAAAGATTACAATATATCAAAAAAATATCGAAGCCCTCTGTCGTTCAGAAGAAGAAATTAAGCGCAGAATAAAAAATGTAGTACGGCATGAGGTGGCGCATTTTGCTGGATTTACAGAGGAAGAAATAAAGGGAATGGGGTATTAAAATAAAGATAAAGGGTAATAGTTCACCGCAAAGGCGCAAAGTGCGCAAAGAAGGGAGGCAGAAGTTGAGAATATGAGAAGCTGAGAAAATCTCAACCTCTCA
>MHZD01000104.1:2962-4622 GCA_001828645.1 Planctomycetes bacterium RIFOXYC2_FULL_41_27
AACCTCTCAATCTCTTTCTCTTTGCGTCCTTTGCGTCTTTGCGGTGGACTGAACTTTTACGATAAAGGAGATACGTATATGGCAGAAATGCATTCATTTGATATTGTTTGTAAAGTGGAAATGCATGAAGTTCATAACGCGGTTGATCAGGCGAAAAAACAACTTGCCGTGCGATATGACTTCAAAGGAAGCAAGTCGTCCATTACTTTAAATGCTGACGATTCTATAACGTTAATTGCCGATGATGATTATAAAATGGGGAGTTTAACGGAGATTGTAAAAGAGAAACTCGCAAAGAGGAATATACCAATAAAGGCGCTGAGTTTTGGGAAGGCAGAAAGTGCGCTGGGAGGCACCATCCGCCAGGTAATTACATTTCAATCGGGCATTCCTATGGAAAAGGCCAAAGAACTCGTCAAATTTATAAAGGGTTTAAAACTTAAAGTGCAGTCTCAGATTCAAGAAGATAAAGTGCGTGTTTCTGGGCAAAAGATAGACGACCTCCAGGGAATTATGAAGGCAGTCAAAGACCAGGATTACGATTTTGCCATTCAATTTGTA
The DNA here is from genome assembly GCA_001828645.1 of Planctomycetes bacterium RIFOXYC2_FULL_41_27. GTDB lineage: Bacteria > Planctomycetota > Brocadiia > Brocadiales > Brocadiaceae > Wunengus > Wunengus californicus. Next base: position 3,524 of record MHZD01000104.1, read on the forward strand.
AATTACAAATGAAATTCCACATGCCTTTGCCTGTGGAATTTCATTATCTTTTTTCTGTCAGCCTTTTCTGCTCATAGATTAAATTGAGTAGTTCGTACGCATCACGGTGGTTTGGATCTATTGACAAAACTAAATTTGTTATTTCGAGTGCTTGATCCAGTTGCTTGTTGTTAAAGTAAGCCGTGCCTAAGTTATAATATGCATCTATATAGCGATTGTTGTATTTGACTGCCTTTAAACACTCATCTATTGCCTTTTCATAAAGCCCTTTTCTTATATAGGTAGCCCCAAGGTTATTATAGGCATCGGCATAATCGGGCTTGTTTGCAACGGCATTATTAAACTCATTTATAGCCAGATCCAAATAGTTAGATTTGGTATACAAGACACCGAGATTGTTATGGGCATAGGGATAATGAGGATTTATCTGCAATGCCCTTTGATATTCCAGAAGAGCCTCTTTAAACATTCCCTTTTTTCTGTAAGTAACCCCAAGATTATTATGAGCGTCAATATAGTCATTGTAGAGTGATAGTGCGTATTGTAACTCAACAATCGCCTCGTCTAATCTCCCGGCATCCCTGTACATATTTCCCAGATTATTGTGTGCCTTAAAACTTTTTGGAGATATTTTTGCAGTGTCTGTCCATAACGCCGCTTGATCCATCCATACCGTGTTTTGTTTCATTGTCTTAAAAGAGAATATCGCCAATATAAAAACTAATAAAATAACAGTTATGGAGGAATTGTTAAAAGGACCAATTTTATTATGACGTTGTACCAGGAGGTTACCGACCACCATACAAAACCCAATAACAGGCAAACACAGGTATCTCTCTGCCATAATATTCTCAATCGGTACGATATTTAGTATGGGTAATAAGCTGACAAAGAACCATACAATAGAAAAGAACAGGATTTTCGAGTAGAAAAACAATTTATAGATAATGACAATCACAGCGATAAGAAGAAGTAAAGACAATATAAATGAAATATCAAATAGAGATGTGGAATAGGGTATGACATAATCTGCGCAAAGAGTTACAGGGATAAAGAAGAGTTTTATATAAGAGGCAAGCACCTTGGACATAGTCAGAAA
>MHZD01000105.1 GCA_001828645.1 Planctomycetes bacterium RIFOXYC2_FULL_41_27
CACTTCCGACACGCCATAAGATGGTTCATATACATCGTCAGGATATTTCCGGGTATTGTCCATATTTCGGGAAAAATCTCCCGAACCAAATTTTGAGGTCAATCCCCATTCACCAATAATCCCGTTACCGTCAAAGTAGGATGCCATCGTATCCCCGACAGACTCATGGATTGCCCCGCTGTAATTATGTTCAATTACCTCGAACAATTCAGGCTGGATTTGGTCTAAAACGGCATGCCCATACTCATGGGTAATTACATCGGCATCCAGGCCCAGGTTATTAAGTTCATCCCCACAGCCAAAAAGCAAATAACCTGTTGACGAAAAATTATCATCCCTCGAGTAAAAGGCATTATCGTAACCTATCGAGGGAGAATCGGGGTCCTGGGCATTTACAAACATGGGCATCTGATTGTCTAAACTGATGAAACCAAAGGTTGACTTTAGCGTATCATGCATCCTGTTTAAATGATAATACACCATAACCTCTTCCAGCCGATTATCATTAATACTCGTATAACTATAATTCCTATCTGGAGAAGATGCCGTAGAAAGGCCTGAAATATCTGATGTATCCTCTGCCGTCTCCAGACAATTGGCATTGTAAGGTTTCCCATAATCCCCTTCCAACGAAGAAAAATTGTCAGTCAAATTATTCAACGTAACCGTAGATAAAGTCTGGGTTGTAATGGGATTTTCCTTAAAGACGCTGCCTGTCCCTGTGGCAGAGCTCTGGAGTTTCTTCTTATAGAGCACCCACCCCTTCTTCTTTGCGTCAACGTATACCAACCACGTCCTATCAATCAGCCCTTTTTTCGAAACAATTACCCTCCATACCAGATGCTGGTCAGCGCCGCCCGGCAAGATTACTAACTCCGATGATGCCTTCTCAATCCTGGCTGCATCCACACCCAATGCCCTTGCCGCCGTGACCACTGCGTCATCCTTTTCAACGGTTGGTTGTGTATCTATCTGAATATTCGGAATACAGCGATTTTCGGCGCAGAAGATACTATTTTTGCCGGAAACATGCACGGCAATTTCAGCGCCTATAATGGGTATCTGATTATGGTATTGCCGGAACATCACTCGTTCGCCCAGAGGTGTTTTTATGCTTTCTCTTAACTTTAAATTATTGAGATCTGGAGGCAATCCAAAGAGGGCATGATAATTTGCCACAAACTTCCTTGCTGCATCTTGTGGTTTTCCTGGAAATGCTTTGCTCTTGGCGTTAAACAGCCGTTTGGCCACCGCAGTCTGTTTATCCCATACCACCTTCCAATTGGGGTTATCCTCTGCGTGTAACCTTGACAGTGCCGACTGAGGCAAGCCCTGTCCGTTTGCAAGCGATAGGCACATATTAAATGCTACAATTAAAAATATGAATGATATCCCGCTTGAAATACCGTGCTTTTTCATTTTATTTATCATAATGTCTCCCAGTAAATTTAATGTTAAGGAATTTCAATCAGGCACATAGTTTCCCCATAACAGTTCAGCTCGCCGCAGAGGATGCCAAGGTCGCATAACAACCCCCTTAGTCCCCCTTTGCTAAGGGGGATTATTGCGGTTGTCCCCCTTAACAAAGGGGGAGTTAGGGGGTTGTAACTCTGCGTTCTCCGCGCCCTTTGCGGTGAACTATTAAGTCAATTATGCGCCCCTTGTTTAAGCCTTTCACCTTGTAATCTCAAGACCATTCCTACACTATAGAGCCCTCTTTTTTCATAAGCGTCTGCAAGTAATGCATATGCTTCCTCACATTCAGGATCGACCCGCAACACTTCGTTGAAGTAGTTTACGGCCTGCCCTGAGTCTCCCTTTCTAGTGGATTCCAATCCCAGAGACATACTATCCTGAGCTTTTTTGGATAAAATTTCTAATACTTTACCGTACTCGGTAATCGCATCCTTTATTTCCCCTTTTCGCACGTACATATTTCCCAGACACAGATGGGCATTATAGGAATCGGGCATTATTTCAATAGCCTTCTTGAAGGCAGGAATTGCCTTCTCTATGTCTCCATTCTTTGAATGCAACCACCCTAAACACAGATAGGCTTCTGTATAATCAGGTCTCATCTTCAGAACGTCTATAACCTCTCTCAGCTTCTGCTCAATTGAAGTAACATTTCCTTTCACCCAGCCATAATCTGCCGGAACATTTTCTCCCGATGCCTTATTGTTAACCATGTTACACATCGCTATCGCTTCGTGTATCTGGTTTCGAGATGCATAAATAAAGGCCATCAATGCCCGAATGTCTGCATTCTCAGGTTCTATGCGAACTGCCTGCACTGCTATATCCATCGCTTCTTTAAACAAGTCACGCTGTGCATAAATCCATCCCAAGAACGTGTAGGCATGAATATCTTCGGGATATAAACCGATAATCTCTTTACATACTTTAACGGCTTCATCCATCTCGCCTTTTTTACCATATGCCAATGCAAGCAGCCAATGTGCCTTTCTATTCCTGGAATCGAACTTCATAGCCTCTCTTGTCGCAGCTATTGCTTTATCAAACATGCAATTGCGGATACTGCTTTCCCCTTCTGTAATGAGCTTTTCAAGGATACAATCCCTTAATTCCTTTGCCTCACACAACTCCTTTATTGCCTCATCCAGCATCCACTTCTTTGCATAAAAACAACCAAGGTAGACATGGGCTTCCAGCCGATCAGGTTCCATGGATATTACCTTTTTAATATCTTCAATAGCTGCATCAAGTATTCCCTTCTCTGCATGAGCACAGGCTAATTTAAGATAGGCTTCTACACAATCAGGCATTTCTCTTAAAACATCCTCGTATTCACGTATGGCCTGATCAATCGTAGAAATGGCTTTCTTCCCGTTAGCTATAAAGCCTTTTCGTAACAGTTCACCCCCTCCCCTAACCCCTCCCACCAGGGGCGGGGAATATTCATTGTTCCCTTGTATTCCTCCCCCTTGATGGGGGAGGTTTAGGTGGGGGTGAACTGTTACGCCTTTTCTAACAAAACAGGATTTCAGTTCTAATACTTTTTTATATTCGTTTAAGGCATCGCCCAATCTCCCCTGCAACACATAGCACAGACCCAATAACTCGTGTGCGCCAGAAAATCCGTTTATCACATCAATCACGTCTTCAAAACTTGTAGTGAATTCCTTAACAGTAGCAGGAATATCTTTTACCATGGGATAGTCAAACGGCATTTTTTGAAGGCCAGGATTCATCTCTAAAACTTTTTGTAATTCTCGCACCGCATCAGGAATTAATCCCTTCTGACTGTATGCCCATCCGAGATATGCATGGGCTTCTATGTCATCAGGATATAGTTCGGTCGTTTTTTGTAATTCAGGTATGGCGAGATCGACTAACCCTCTTTCGGCATATTGCCTGGCATGTTTGGTCTGTAATTTTTCATCCCCAAATCCCACAACCCTTCCCTTTACCAAAAGGGGAGCGCTATAAAGTCCCCCCTTAGAAAAGGGGTATCCATGGGAATTTTCATTTGAAAGCGAAGCGCTTATGAGCGCTTCTTCCCTGTCAGCGCCGGAAGAAATTTTAGCCTTTACATCTCCTGATGCGTTTACAGAAAAAAATAGCCCTTGAAAAACAAGGGCTATTGTAAGCATAAACGGTCTCGATTTTATCATATTCACTTTAATTAATATTCTTTTATGCCGCCGGAAACAAACTCTGGATATGTTGGCGTCATATGCTCGGCAGTATCAAGTCCCATTGCCTCATCTTCTTCACTCACACGACCTAAACCCACAGCCTTAAGCCCGCCAAAAATAATAATGGCACATAAACACGCATAGACAATACAAATAATAAAACCCAAGGCTTGAATGCCAATATGACACGTCACGCCGTGATAGGCAGGCCGTATAAGCCCCATCACCCCTGTTGCAATACCCCCGATGGCGCCGGACGTACAATGCACGCCGCATGTTCCCACCGTATCATCAATCCCGATCTTGTCCAGTGATTTCACCACCAGTGGAATAATCGCCCCACTAATTATTCCCACCACGATCGCAAAACCAGGATGGGTAAAACCAACCCCGGCACAGATAGACACCATGCCCGCTATCGCGCCGTTTCCCGTGGTAAGCGGGTCGGGTTTTTTATTCATCAGCCATCCGCCAAACATAGCCCCAAGAATGCCGCCTGCCATACTCATCGTAACATTAATGGTGGTTGTGGGTAAATCGTTTACAAGGATGCGGATCATCTCGCGCGCTGTTACATTTGCCGTTGGTTCACATAGCGTCCCAACCAATACAGAACCCACATTAAAACCATAAAAGCATACACATAATATGAATACACCAAGCATCATTTGAGCGACATTGTGCCCCGGTATGGTATAACATTCTCCACGTCCAAACTCAAACAGCCACGATTTCTTGTTGGTGCGGGCATATTTTTCCATCCGTGGACCCACAATCATTGCTGCAATAAGCGCTGTCAGGCCACCTTGAAAATGCACCACTACGGAACCGGCATAATCCACATACCCCCATTTCAAGAGCGGCCCGGCAGACCACGCCATCCATCCAAAAAACGGATACACGAAACCGCAATAAAGGGTAACATAGATAAGGTATGCCTTGAAACTAAACCTCTCTGCTATGGCGCCCGATGCAATAGAACACGAAACAAGACAAAACCCCCACATGGTAAACCAGTGCCCATACACATTCAGATTGTCCACATTTGACGGGTCAATCACACCTAAAAGACAATAGTTCCAATCGCCGGAAAAAATGGCAAACCCGAACAGCCACCAAACTAATGTCCCTATGCCGATGTTTGCGCATATTTTCATATAGACATGGGTGGCGTTCTTGGAACGGACCTGCCCACTTTCCAGGAAGGCAAAGCCTGCCTGCATAAAAAAAACCAATATCCCCGTGATGATTAACCAAAAGGTATAAACAATAAGGATTATATCTCTTGCCAATATGTCTACCACCGGTCATCCTCCTTTTTCAAAATGCACCGAATTATAATGGTATTTGCAATTCTTTAAAAATGAAATAATTTACCGCAGACACACACGGATTTCTGCTGCTATCAACCATCGGCATTCGGGCTTAATCTAAAGATTTGTTGTCGATTACCGACCAAAAAAGCCGCTCTTTTCTCGGCGCTATTCCGTGTTTTTCCGCGGTGAATTGTTACTAAAAAGCCTTCAATGCCTCATATACTACCAGCATAAAAAAAATAATCAATAGAATATTAAACGGCGCCTAAATTTTTATTGAAATAACTCTTGATTATTGATATAAAACTAGCAGGGCAAAGACTCAGACCGATACTTGTCCTCGTGCAAACGGGGAAACGAGTTTGGAACCAAAGATTGCATAGACTATATGATTAGTTTTGTAACACTATATTTGAAACTATTATTGCAATACTGAAATTTTCATATACTTAATAAAGCTTTAAAAATATTTTATAATTTATGAATATTGCAAACTAAGAATTTGAAATTTAATTAGTTACATAGTTTTTAAATTATTTTTTTGTTTCTTTTATTAACAAGGAATGAATGTTGCGCAACTTAAAAGCTTCCAAAAAAGTTTCAGGTTTCATTTTTGTTTTTACTAAATTTGTGATTGGCAAATTTATTGATAAAGATTTTTAAAGAAAGCTCCGAAGGAGCGACCTAAAATATACTGTTATGTTAGAAGCAACAAAAGATAGAGAAAACCCTGTAAATCGCCGGAGATTACTCTATCTCCTGGGTTGGGGCTTTATAGGCGCATTTTTAACAACGGTATCTGGCGCAACTATCAGGTTCTTCTTTCCCAGAACTATCTTCGAGCCGCCTACAAGATATACAATCGGGTATCCATTCCAATACACGTCGGGAGTAAGCGAAAGGTTCAAAAAACAGTTCAGGATATGGATTGTCAGTGAGGGTGACAGATTATATGTAATTGAAGCGAAATGCACCCATCTGGGTTGTACCCCTAACTGGCTTGCAGCAGAAGGAAAATTCAAATGCCCCTGTCACGGCAGCGGCTTTACACCGGATGGACTTAACATTGAGGGTCCTGCGCCAAGACCGCTGGAGAGATTTAAGGTTGTGCTGGGCGAGGATGGACAAATAATCGTTGATGCAGGGGTAAGGTACCGGGGAGAGCGTGGTGAGTGGGATAAACCTGGCGCATTTTTAAAGGTATAAAATAAAATGATTAACAAACCGAATGAAAATATATTTACGAAATACAGAAACATGCTGAAGGAAAAAGGATTATTTGGCATGTTCTGGGATATTACCGTTAACTCACAGGTCTGGAAGTCTATCTTCAGGCATACCTTTACCGACACGCCGAAGAACCGCGTGCTAAAGGTTATTTCAAACGTCTTTATGCATTTGCATCCAGCCAATGTAAAGAGACATGCGCCCCAATTTAAATTTACCTGGTGTATGGGCGGCATCACTTTCTTTCTGTTCCTTGTACTCACGCTTACAGGAGTATTACTAATGTTTTATTATCGCCCTACTGTCCACGATGCATATTGGGACATGAAAGATCTGGAATTTCAAGTACCCTTTGGGGCGATTTTACGGAACTTGCACAGATGGGGCGCACACTTGATGGTCATAACGGTATGGTTCCACATGTTTCGCGTATTTGCAACAGGTTCCTATAAACCACCCAGAGAATTTAACTGGTGTGTGGGTGTCGTCCTCCTCGTGCTCACCCTCCTTCTCAGTTTTACCGGCTACCTGCTCACATGGGATCAATTGGGGTTTTGGGCCGTAACGGTCGGCACGAATATGGCGCGCGCAACGCCGTTGCTGGGACATGAAGGGCCTTTTGGAGAACAACTGGGAATGACTGCATACAACGACATACGATTTGCGCTGTTGGGCGGTTCTCTGGTAGGTGGAAATGCCTTACTAAGGGCATACGTATGGCATTGTATAGGGATACCCCTTATTGCCATTATATTTATGGCGGTACACTTCTGGAGAATCCGCAAGGATGGAGGCATTTCTGGGCCGCTCTGACAAGTTTAGCCACGAATTAACACGAACCTACGCGAATACAAATAAAGGAAAACTGGAGAATATTAGAAAGTAGTAATCTGTGTGTATCTGTGAAAATCTGCGTCCTCATTTATAGAATTTAACCATGGAAAATATTTGGGCAATTATAACTAAACCTGATAATATCCCCATCGTCTGTTTAATAATTTTGTTGTTTTTCTTTACATTCATTACCTTTAAGCAGGCATTTGGAAACGATAGACGGATAGAGCAGAAAAGGCATCAAAAAGGAGAATAGTATTCAGTGAATTACAAAATAGCCAAAGCCGATGATCACTGGTTCAGGGAAAACATAAATTGCCAGTATGCGTGCCCTGTCAATACACCTGCCATGAACTATATAGAACATATCGTTGAGGGAAATTTTGACACCTCTTTACGTCTAAATTTCATGGCAAATCTTCTCCCGCATATACTTGGCAGGATATGCACTCATCCTTGCGAAACCGCATGTCGCCGTGGGGCAATTGACAATCCCATTGCAATATGTTCGCTCAAAAGGAGCGCTGCGGACTTCTCCTCTAAAAATACTCCACCAAAACCTATAAACAGAGAAAAAACGGGCAAACGTGTCGCGATAATTGGTTCTGGACCATCTGGTCTTGCAGCAGCAAACGATCTGGCATTTAAGGGACACGACGTTGTCATTTATGAGTCCCTTTCGGTCGCCGGCGGTATGTTAAGTGTGGGTATCCCCTCTTACCGACTGCCTCGCGGCAAGATATCTGATGCCGTGAACTGGATAAAGGAACTCGGGGTCGACATCCGTTTAAATAGTCCTATAGACACGCATGATAAGTTTGACGATTTATTAAGGGGATATGACGCTATATACATTGCCGCAGGCGCTCATAAATCGCAGATGCTTGATATCCCAGGCGAAGACCTGATGGGGGTAATGCACGGTGTTGCCTTTATGAAAAATACGAATCTCGGCGTAATAAAAGAAGTCACAGAAAAAGTAGCAGTCATTGGAGGTGGGTTTACCGCGATAGACTGTGCGCGTTCGTCGCTAAGACTTGGCGCAAAAGAGGTTTCTATCATTTATCGCAGGACTTTGGAGGAGATGCCTGCAGGTGAAATAGAAGTAAGTATGGCGGAGGAAGAAGGCATAAAAATACACTACTTAACTTCTCCTGTAAGGATATTTGGAGGACATGACAAGCAGGTAACACATCTGGAGTGCATAAAAAACAGACTCGGAGAGCCGGATGACAAGGGACGTCGGCGCCCTATACCCATTGAAGGAAGCAATTTCACACTGCCTGTAGACACGGTCATAGCGGCTATTGGGCAATCACCAGATATAGGATTTCTGTCAGAAAGGTTTGGAATAAAGGTTAATCACTGGGGAATGCCCGTTATAGATCCGGAAAGTTTTATGACTGTCAGAAAGGGCGTATTTGCGGGAGGAGATTGTGTAACAGGCCCTCGGAACGTAATTGAGGTAATCGCAGACGGCAGAAAGGCAGCAAGGTCGATACACAAATTTTTAACGGGACAGGAAAAACAAGGCTATAGATTTTATTATAAGGATCAAGCCCCTTTCGGTAGAATGCCTAATTATGAGGTAACACCCAGGCAAAAACAAAATGATCTTCCGATGAAAGAAAGGTGGGACCTAAACGCAGAGGTAGAACTGGGTCTTTCGAAGGAAAATACTTTCAAGGAAGCAGGACGCTGCCTGCTTTGCCATTTTAATATATTTATTGACGAAAAATGCGTGCTATGCGGCGGTTGTATTGACGTTTGTCCACACAATTGCATATCCATGATCTCCCGTGAAAATGTTGAGAATGCAGATGCCTTATGCGATGAGGGCGCTATTCCCGGTGATTGGGATGCAGTTATGGTTATCGATGAAGAAAAATGTATCCGCTGCGGCCTGTGCGTTAAGCGTTGCCCGGTAAACGCTATCACGATGAGACGTTTTGCCTATTCAGAAGAATAATAAATATAGTAACAGTTCACCACGGATATTCACGGGATTTTTTTAACTTAGCGTTTTATCGACTTTGTGGCAAAACAAAATGAAAAAAAAGGATAATAAAGCAGAAGAATCCAAAGATAAAGGCAGGTACAGGGCATTGTCCTTTATCAAAGGCCCTACCCTTGCAAAAGAAAAAGATGCCGAGGTATCTGAGAATGAGTTACCCACGTGGCCATATCTGGTAAGGAAGGAATTTCTTGCGGCAATCATTTGCACCATCATCCTTATCGTCTGGTCCATCCTGCTTGATGCCCCGCTGGAGGAGCTTTCAGATCCTACCTTGACCCCGAATCCGGCAAAGGCGCCGTGGTACTTTTTGGGGCTTCAGGAAATGCTTGTTTATTTTGATCCGTGGATTGCCGGAGTCGTTTTTCCCACGCTTATAATAATAGGATTGATGGCCATACCCTACATAGATTTTAACCCAAAAGGCAACGGATATTATACCTTGAAGGAACGGAAGTTTGCCATGCTTACCTTTTGTTTCGGATTCCATATCTTATGGATATTGCTGATTATTGTGGGCGTCTTCATGCGTGGGCCTGGCTGGCTCTGGTTCTGGCCGTGGCACGAATGGGACCTCCATCGGATTGCAGCCGAAACCAATTATGATCTGACCAGCTTCGTTGGCATTAACTCAAAATCGCTGCCGGGCTTTATTATAGGTGGCGCAGTTGTGATTGGATACTTCTTCATGGGCATGAATATTCCGTACCTTTTTATGAAGACGAGAAAAAGCACGGTATTAGAAAAACTCGGCATTATTAAATATTCTATTGTAGCGTTTCTTTTCTTATCCATGATGGCTCTGCCAATAAAGGTATTCCTGAGGCTCGTATTCCACATAAAATATATATGGGTAACACCGTGGTTTAATATATAAAATTGAGGTAATTCATCGATAGATTATGTCAACCAGCAAAAACCAAAATCTCATGAAAAAAGAAGAAGACAAATCCTACCTGATCATGTATGTCATTGTTAGCTTCCTCCTCGTTGCAGTTACCGCATGGGCGATTCTGAACGAAACCGTTGACAGACGTCCCTGGAAAAATTATCAGAAGCGGTTCTATCGTTTGGAGTACGAAAAAATCAAGCAGAACTATGAAAAGGAACGTGCAAATTTTGAAAGTCCGGATGTACAGAAAAAATACGAAGCGGCAAAGAATAAGCTGGAGCATGCCTGGGAAGACTTCAAAAAACCGCCAATCCAGAACGAATACAAGAAGCTGTCTGAAGAACAAAAG
>MHZD01000106.1 GCA_001828645.1 Planctomycetes bacterium RIFOXYC2_FULL_41_27
GACAACCATCCACGACGGTATGATGTCATGGGCATGCCGTATGAGTAAAATAAATCCGCCACAGACGATAATCTTATCCACAAACGGGTCTGCAATACGTCCGAAATCCGTGAGAAGGCCTTTTTTGCGCGCCAGGTAACCATCCAGCCAATCTGTTGACCATGCCAGGCTAAACGCAACTAGCGCAATAGTGTAATAACGGTACGACAAAAAATAGAAGAACACAATGGCCAGCAGGAGCCTCGACAGGGTTAACCGATTGGGCAGATTGAATGCCGTACATCTTGAAAAATCAAACGAATTCATTTGATCCTCTTTCCATTTTTTATAGAAGTTGCAGTCAGATCATATCCTGCGGTGCCGGTAATACGCATATTTTTTATATCACCCGCTTTTACATGATTTCCTTGAATAATCACCTTGCTGTCCACGTCGGGTGCATCTCCGTACGTCCTGCCAATCCAGCCATTATTGTTATCATTTTTCTCGTCAATGATAACAGGAATTGAATTGTCAATCAGGTCTTTGTGTTTTCTCAGCACAATTTCCTGTTGCGTGAGCATGACTTCTCTTAATCGCTGTTCTTTAATCTTTTGGGGTACTTGTTTTTTGAATGATGCCGCAGGCGTACTTTCTTCCTTTGAGTAAGTAAAAACTCCCAACCGTTCAAACTGGGTAGTTTTTAGAAATTCCAAAAGCTCAGCAAAGTGATCCTCCGTTTCCCCTGGAAATCCCACAATAACAGACGTTCTTAAGAATAGTCGATTGATATGACTTCGTAAATCGTCAATTAAGCTCTCTATATAAGCATGAGTTACTCCCCGCCCCATCTTTGCAAGGATTGTATCATTGATGTGTTGTATAGGGAGATCAATGTATTTGCAGATTTTATCCTGCTGACTTATCACATGAATAAGTTCCGGGTAAAAATGCCTTGGATGGGTGTATAGTATCCGTATCCATTCAATGCCTTCTATCTTTGAAAGCTTCTCTAATAATACATGCAACTGCTGCTTCCCATACAAATCAACGCCATATGAAGTAGTGTCCTGCGAAATGACATTTATTTCCTTTACCCCCTCACTTGCCATCTGTCGAGACTCTTCCAGGACATTCTCTATCGTGCGGCTGTAAAATCTTCCCCGTATGCCAGGGATAGCGCAATAGCTACAGTTATTATCACACCCATCTGATATCCTGAGATAGGCATAATGTTTTGGGGTCAGTCTAATCCGATTCCGCCAATCATCGTTGCACTGTGCTGGATGGTCTTCCCCCCTTTTTTGACCGGAACCTGACAAATTAGTTAGTTTATCAAAATCCTTCAGGCCGACAACATGGTCTATTTCAGGGACTTCTTTCTGCAATTCTTTGGGATACCTTTGGGCCAGACAGCCTGTTACGATGAGCTTTTTGCACTGTGCGTCTTCCTTCAGTTTTGCAGCCTTTAAGATCGTATCGATAGATTCTTTCTTGGAATCGTCAATAAAACCGCAGGTGTTGACGATCAGCACCTCTGCATCTTCAGGGTATTGACAGATAATGCTTCCGCTATCTGCCACCCTGCCAAGTATCTCCTCTGCATCTACCAGGTTCTTCGGACAACCCAAATTGATTAAAGCAACTTTTTTTGATTTCATAAATATTGGCAAAGTATTCTTTACTTTTTTATAGGCAGTTCCCGGATGCGGTGCCTTGTTTCTTCGACTATAATAACCGAACCCTTTGTGAGTGGTTCTAATGAGTTTTGTAACATTTCTTCAAGACGTTTTAAAACAAAAGGCGTATATGTATTACGAAGTCTGAAAATAATAACACTCGTCACCATCCCCCCGGAGAGCGCAACAATTTCACCAAAGTCTAAATCAAAGGTCAAAATAATACGATTTTCAGAAATAGCTTTTCGAAATATTTCTCTATCGGATAAACGATGTAAACCCTCTTCACGAAGATGTACTACATCGTGACCATTTTTTCTGAGCCATGCAACGATTCTTAATGCGATACCCATATCTGCAAGAAATCTCATTTTGTTTTTGCTACGCTGAATGGACTTCTTCCTGGGCAAGCCAGGCTGCGTACTCTAACGCTTGCTTGATATCCTCAGTCTCGATATCTGGATAATCATCAAGAATTTCTTCAGTTGTTGCACCACGAGCAACCTGTCCAACAATTAAGGAAACTGGAATCCTCATTCCTCTGATGCATGCCCTGCCACCCATTATTTGAGAATCAAATGTTATCCTATCAAACACATTACGCCACCTTTCATAAAAGCCTGCGTCACAATTCGAATTCTGCACTCAATACAGTATATTTCATTATTCCATTTCCTGATTCATCCGCGCCATTTGGGCATCCCATTCTTCCAGGGTCAGGAATACCTCTCTTGCCTGACTCCCCTTGTATTCTCCGACAATACCGTCCTCAGCCATCAGGTCAATCAACTTTGCAGCGCGTGAATATCCAATCTCCAATCGTCTTTGCAAAAGGGATACAGACCCCCTCTGTGTCTCCAGCACGATCCTCACCGCCTCATTGTAAAGGTTGTCTTTAGCAATATTCTCTCTTTCTGAAGTTCCTTTCCAGCTTTTCAACTCTGAATTAAAGTTTGGCGCAGCGCTCTTTCGGAGATATTCAACTACATTTTTTACTTCCTCGTCACTTACATAAGATCCCTGAGCCCTGACTAGCTTGGATGTTCCCGGAGGCAAGAACAACATATCACCGCTTCCTAATAATTTCTCCGCTCCGTTTTGGTCCAGAATCGTCCTCGAATCGACCTTTGAAGCAACGTAGAATGATATCCTCGAAGACAAATTTGATTTAATTAATCCTGTAATCACATCAACTGAAGGCCGCTGCGTTGCGAGTATGAGGTGAATGCCAACTGCACGAGATTTTTGAGAAAGTCGAATAACAGAAGCCTCAACCTCTTTGGATGCCACCATCATCAAGTCCGCCAGTTCATCAACCACAACAACGATATGCGGCAAATGAAATTGTACATCGTCGAGATTTAGATCGCCCTCGGGATTTAAACGTTTTCTGATTTCGGATGTTCCCAGCCTATTATAGGCATTTATATGTTTCACGCCAACACTGGCAAGCAAGGCGTACCGTTCTTCCATTTTATTCACCGCCCATTCCAGCACGGCTGCGGCTTTTTTCATATCCGTCACTACGGGGCTTATCAAATGGGGGATTTTCCGAAATAATGAAAATTCGACCATTTTCGGGTCTACCAGGAGAAGCTGGACATCAGTTGGATGACGCAGAAATAGAATACTCAATATGATTGAATTAAGACAAACGGATTTGCCGGAACCAGTTGTTCCTGCAATGAGTAAATGAGGCATTGACGCCAGATCAGATATGAGGGGATTACCAGCCGCATCCTTTCCGATCAGGAGTGGAATAGCCATTTTTTTCCGTATGTCATCGGACGTTTCCAGCAACTCCCGCAGCATCACCATTTTTCTCTTGGTATTTGGGACTTCCAATCCAATCGATGACTTTCCCGGCAAGGGAGCAACGACTCTTACACTCGGCGCCTTTAAGGCAATCGCCAGGTCATCGGAAAGGCTTACCACCTTCCCCACCTTCGTTCCCGGCGCTAATTCTAATTCATACATGGCGATGACAGGCCCTCTTTCAATTTCTACGACTTCTGCGTTCACGTTAAACTGCACGAGGGTGTTTTTCAGCACGTGAGCACGCTGCGTAATTTGATCCCAATCATCCGAATGCTGGTCAACTACCGGCTTTTCCAGAAGATCAATTGGCGGCAGGTCATAATCCTGTTTTTTTTGTTTGATAGTTTCAGCATAGATATCTGGTTCTTCGTCTTCCAGATATTGTTCCCCATCATCTTGTTCCTGAATCTGTACAAACTGCTCATTCTTCATTTCTTCAGTTACATTCTCAGAAATCGCATCCAGGTAATTATTGCCCATAATAGTTGAATTATTCAATGCATTTACATTTGCATGATAACGGATGTTAGCGGCTTCATTTTCAGAATCGTGTGCTTGTACAGGCTTTTCTTTTTTTGCTCTTGATGCCTTGATAAAAGGAGAAACAGGCGTAACGTTGAGCAAGAGCATAAACGATATAACCACTCCCGATGCCAAAATAATTATCGTCCCTGTCAGATTGAAATATTCATAAAACCTGGAGACAACTACGATTCCGAAAATTCCTCCCACATTGGCTGATAGAAGGGATTTTTTGAATGCATAGCACCCAAGCGTCAGCAAAGATGCAAGGGAAAACAGCAGCAGAACAGATCCAATCATTTTTACCCAGAGATGTTCAATGTTCTCCTTAAAGAGATATGCAACTCCCAACCATGCCACCAGGACAACAATGAGATAAGAAGCCCTCCCCAGACCCGCCAATGCGTATCCTGCGATTTGTGCCCCTGCTATTCCACAGAAATTATGTACAGGATTGTTGCCGGGATAATCAGCAAAAGGCGGATCATTGGGGGAATAGCTGAGAAAACTCAAGAAGATAAATAAAGCGGAGGCTATAAGGATAATTGCGGTAATGTAACGTATAAAACGTTTAATTTCCATAGTATTATAATTCTACAAACAATTCAGATACGGGGAACGAAGGTTGCCTGATTTCATCCAATACCCGGCATTTGAACCAAAAACTGCACCAAGTTTGTGTTCTGAAACAAATCTTTCCAATGCAGCCGAAAGTTTTATTACTATATTTTCGTGTTCCATACTTGCTGGCACCATAACAAGTTCTCCGTATATTAATTTCATGTTAAATGCCCGTACTACTTGCTCACCTAAAAGGGATTACTTAAGTCCGAATCATATTTGTCTTCAATCGACTCGCCCTCTTCTTGTTCCAGTATATATTTTCGTACCTTCGCCTCATCCAGCCACACCGTACTCACATAATACCCTTTTGCCCAAAATTAGCAACCTCGAAAATTCTGCTTCAGACGACTGTACTTCTCAAATACAATTTTAAAGTAATTTTAGCACATTCTCAGTACGGTTTCAAATAGTAGCTTTTTATCATGTTAACAAATAATAATAATTTTATTCCTCATCTATACCTTCGGTCATCAATTTGGCAACCTTCTTTTTCTGATCGAGCAGATGATGAGGCAGGAAAGCAAAATTTGCTATCAAGGTCGGGATAACAGCGCTTGCGATAACTGCCGCGACTAAAAATGAATATTGCTCCTGCGTCACTATGCCATGCGAATATCCGTAGAGCGCCGAAATCGTGCCAAAGGTAAGCCCTGTTGACATCATAAGAGTGTAATACCATTTTTCTTTTTGCTTTTTACGGAAAATACCGACTACCGGATAGAGGCCGAATATCTTTGATATTACTTTACCGATGAAAAGCACCAAAAATATAATTGGCGCGCTTATCAAAGCAGCTATTGAAACAAGAGAGCCTGCGCGGATAAAATAAAACGGCGTAAGAAATCCCACGGTTAAGGTCCTGAACCTGCGCACCCACTGATGTTCTTTCGCTGCGAATTCCGCAAGGAGCATACCGGCAATATACGCTGGCAATACCGCCTCGCTGCCGGACCAAAGCGCAAGCGCTCCAAGGCCAAAGAGTACTAACGTTACCCACTTTGCCCGGATAGCAGTAGTCTTATTCCCGTAGACTTTCGTCAAAAAAGAGGTCACAACGGGAAAGAGCGCAAGTATGATAATGCTCGCTACGATAAAAACGATTGTTTTGTAGTTAAACGGGGCAAAAAGAAGGCCAAGGGTGATTACTGTTCCAAGATCATTGATAAAGCAGGCGCCTAATATACCTTTGCCGAACTCCGTCCTGTTAAATCCTGTCTCAAGCATTACCGCATAAACAACCGCCATTGAAGTGGTAGAAAGAGCAATGCCCGCCAACCAGCTCGCCTGGGGATCCCAATGGAGAATGAAACGGGCAAAGGCAGTGCACCCAAGGAACGGAGCAAGAAAACCAATTATCCCCACCACAACTACTTCTTTCCATTTAGATCGAATCACCTTTGGATCAAGTTCCGCCCCCGCCAGAAAAGTCAGCATTATTGCTCCTGTTGACGCCAGAAAACGAAGCCATTCAAGATTGCTTCCAAAGGCATCGGGACCAAAAAAATGGCTGACGATATTTGCGGCGACAACACCAATACATATTTCAACAAGCGCAATTGAAATCCTTAAATGATGCGCGATAATCGCTGAAAATACAGCCAGCCCCAACCATAACGCGGCAATCGTATAAATTCCTTCCATTCCTGAATATCTCTCTTTCGCTATCAGACAAATTATTTAAAAAAGCTGAATTGTTACGAAGCATCGAAGCCTCATCCATACCAGGCCGTCCAGTTTGCGCTAGCGTTCTCTCACATCGCCCGGCCGAAAGTAGTTGACATACCCCGAATGACAGGATTTAGTTTCTCTATGACGGCTCTAAGGTTGACGCCTTGTGTGCGTCTGGTGATGTCTCTGATGGTGTCCCTTCGGCAGGCTCAGGGACAGGCTCTTGAGTTTATCCGGTGACTTCATGCTTATATCCTCTCTTCCATACTTCAAGGCACACCACCCCCTTAGCCCCCTTTATTAAGGGGGATTTCGAAGGAAACCTCATTTTTCTAAAAGCATATAATGTGTTTT
Source organism: Planctomycetes bacterium RIFOXYC2_FULL_41_27 (assembly GCA_001828645.1). Lineage (GTDB taxonomy): Bacteria > Planctomycetota > Brocadiia > Brocadiales > Brocadiaceae > Wunengus > Wunengus californicus. The sequence goes on from MHZD01000106.1 coordinate 6,645, forward strand.
TTCTTTAATGTCCCGTGTGGCCAAACCCGCCTGCGCCACGACGAGTTTCTTCCAGACAATCAACCTCAATCAATTCCGCCCTGAATACTGGTTGGATTACCAGTTGCGCAATACGCATCCCACGTTCTACGGTAAAGCATTCTTTCCCAAAATTACACAAGATAATTCCAATTTCCCCGCGATAATCGCTATCGATAGTACCGGGGGTATTCACAAGTGTTACACCATATTTTAAAGCCAATCCGCTTCTTGGTCTGACTTGAGCCTCGTACCCCAAAGGTAATTCTATATGAATGCCTGTGGGAATCAATTTTATTTCACTGCGTTCAAGCTGGACTGCTTTATCCACTGCGGCATATAAATCCATCCCGCTGGCAGCCTCACTCATGTATTGTGGCAAAGGTAGATCCCCACATCCCTGCTTTCTCATTACCTTTACTTTTATCTTATTCATGAGTATTTACTTAACTTTCTTCTTTTTGAGTTCTTCATTGATTACGCCAACAATTTTCTTAACAGAAGCTAATCTCCCGATCCCAACACGCCCCGTGCACAACCGACCTTCTTCTGGTTCAATGATAACGTATCCAAGCTCCTTTAATTTTTTTATATTTTCCTGTACAATGGGATTCAAATACATACTGTCATTCA
>MHZD01000107.1:0-7268 GCA_001828645.1 Planctomycetes bacterium RIFOXYC2_FULL_41_27
GATTTCACCATTTTCTACGTCCAGAATAGATATTTCGTCACAATAGATAAATTTTCCCTTGAGTTCCCCTAAATATTCCGAAAGTCTTTTATAGTAAACTTTACCAATTTCCGATTCTTTCATCCTCCCAATCGTATGAAATGCCTTCCGCAGGTAAAGCAAGTTTGAAAAAGATATTTCTAAAGATTTATTAGTTGAAAGAACACCAATATCAACAATTCGCTCCTGTAACCACGTACTAAGCTGTGTTTTTTTTAAATCAGCAATGGAAGTAAGCTTTTCAACCACGCTTTCGTTTAATGCCCTCTTCCCGCTGTTATACGCTGTGCTGCTTACAATAAGGATAGGAATTGTCGTCATGAGTATGAAGTAGCAAATAAGCTTAACCTTAATGCTCTTAAAAAAGCCGACAAAACCTTTTATCCTGCTACTTTCTTTAACCATTTCTAAATATGTTCCAAAATTCCTTAACTCTTTATCAGAGATTATATTTCCACATCCATCTTAAATAAAGCATATTTTCTTTATCACTTCTGCCAGATTGGAACTTTTGAAATATTCTTTAATTGACATCATTTGTTTGTATTATTATAATTCAAAAAATATGTTTGTAACCAAATATTTCTCCTATTCGCATATGGACGAAGAGATGATAAATCTACAAAAAATCTTTAGCTCATCAAATAGCATGAAAAATAATCCCTATAAAACCAACAGCTTAATTACATTTCTCTTTATTATAATTTCAGCCCTTCTTCAATGCAAATCCGTTCAAGCAGAAACCAGCAAAATCCCCTGGCAAATGTTTCGGGGAGATATCCAACATACAGGCCAGAGCGCATACAAAGGGCCACAAACCAATAATTTAAAATGGGCCTTTAAGATCGACACTCGTATCACCTCTTCTCCAGCCGTTGGATTGGACGGCGTCATTTATGTTGGTTCCATTGATGGCAGACTGTATGCTATTAACCAGGACGGCAGCACAAAATGGGCTTTTCAGGTGGGCAATGAAATAACAGCCTCACCTGCTATTGGAGTAGATGGAACAATTTACGTCGGCTCAAGGGACAAAAAAATGTACGCAATCACGCCGGATGGAAAGCCTAAATGGACATTCGCAGCCAATGGCATCATCCTTTCCTCTGCAGCAATTACGGCTGACACCCTTTCCTTCGGATCTGACGATAATACCCTTTATGTCCTTACACTCGATGGCAAGCTAAAATGGAAATTTACTGCAAAAAGCAATATAACGGCATCACCAACAGTGTGGACTGACGGCACCGTTTATCTTTTCGAGACAAGCGGGGCTATGCACGCATTATCTCCTGCTGGAGTGGAAAAATGGGTAAAGCGAGTCGGTACGGGTGTATATCAATCCTTTTCTTCTCCTTCAATAGGCGCCGACGGAACAGTATATGTGGGCACAGACAGTGGCAGGGTTGTCGCCATCAAACCAGATGGCAATGTTAAATGGTATGTTAACACCGGAAAGGCCATCCATTGTGCCCCGGCTATTGCGAAGGATGGAACAATTATTTTTGGTTCATATAACGGTTTCGTTTATGCGGTACATCCAGATTGCAAACTCAAATGGAGTTTCAAAACTAGCAACTGGGTGGAATCATCACCTGCCATCGACTCAGAAGGAACCGTTTATATTGGCTCAAGTGACGGGAAACTCTATGCCATTAATGCAGATGGCACCCTGAAGTGGTCATTTCAAACAAAAGACGCCATCGAATCATCACCTGCCATAGGCCCCGATGGCACCATATACATTGGGTCAAACGACAAACATCTTTACGCAATAGGCGGCGCGCCACAAACCACACCAGCCCTTCTGTTTGAAAAATAATTTTGAGTATTAAACAAAAAAGAGTCCCCATAACACACAGGAATGCATAGTTGGCAGGGGGATAAGTCAGTTGTAGGACAGTTAGGTCTAATGTTTCATTATGACAAATCTGCTTCAATTAATTTCCTTGCAATGTGAACTTGTTGTAAAGCAGGATCATCATGGAACAAAGGTATGTAAAAGGGCGGAGAAGTCCTCCAGTCGTTCTGTAAATTCTCCCAGGTCAGAGATCATTTCTTTTTGTTTTTCGTTCATATTACTCAACTTGTTTGCAAGACCTTGCATTATCGAGAAGGAAAATTCAGGACTCTTGGCTATGGCCTCTTTAAAGGTCTTTTTATCAAGGACCCATAAGGTACAATCAGTCAAGGCCACAGCCTTTGCATAGCGGGGTCTCCCAATAATCAAGGAGACTTCCCCAAAGAATTCATTAGGCCCGTAAGTGGCCAGGACCATCTCTTTATTTGTATGTGATACACTCTTTGATATCTTTACCTGTCCCGATTCTATTAAATACATCCCCTGTGGCGCATCCATTTCAGAGAAAATACTATCATTTGCCTGGTAAAGAATCTTTTTAGCAGAAATAGAGCTACTCTGTAAATATTTCGAAATAAAATTTATCATATGCCTTTACTCCTGTCGTTATTAAATATAAATGGTGTTTTTTAAGGGAATAGAATTCTAACAGCCTGTTCCCTAATGTATATCTGTATCTCGTGAGAAGCTTTCCTCTAAAGCATGAAGGTAAGCAATAATGACATTTATTTTGTCTTCACCCAAAGTACGTCCCCAGGGTGGGCATTGAAATCTGCCGTTTGCTCCAATGGTACCGTCACTAACAGCCTTAAAGAGCGCTTCATTGCCAGTGGTTTTTACAACCACTGTAAGGTCTTTTGGCCTGGGATCCAGATTAAATGCATTAAACCCATCTCCCTTTCCCTGTTCTCCATGACATACCATGCAATATTGTTCGTAATATTTTTTCCCTGCAATTTGAATATTGGTAAGCCCTCGCATAGTTTTGGCCAGGGCATCTCCAAGAAGGTCTTGCCCTTCTGGAGAAAGACCTTCCGTTTTCGTGTGGATATTGGCAGAAGAAAAGGCCTTCATCCCTAACAGGAAAGCCGATGCTGATACAACAAAAACAAGGACTAACGTTATAATAACAGGGGATATGTGTGCTTTCACCTTAGGAGTCTTTTTTATATCTTCTTTCATTTCTAACCTCTTATTTGCCCTGGCTGACGCGTATATCCTTCTTCATTTCTTTACAGCTTGTCAAGTAGGCGGCTAATGCCCCGGCCTCCTCTTCGGAAAAACCATAATCAGGCTGAATAGACCAGGGTTCGTAGTATCTCGGATTTTTCAGGTATGCAAACATCCATCCAGCTGTTAGCCTGTCCCCGACTGTGGTTAACGGAGGACCTACGTAACCTCCGTCTTTACCCATGATGTGACAGGATATACATCCATATTTGTCAAAAAGTCTCTTACCTCTGGCTACTTCTTCTTCTGTAAACGTACCTTTATCGCCAGCGATACTATTATTCACCATAACAGTAGTAAAGAAGTTGACAAGTAAATCTACCTCACTATCGCTCATTTTGAGGTTTACCATTCTCTCTGGAAGTATAGGTCTCAGGCTATAAGGCAGGCTGAAGTACCCGCGAAGCCACTCTTTCTTGACTTCACTCCCTTCACTATCAAGGGGATGCATAGAGACCCAGCCCCCCTTACCATATACTACATGACAGCTGCGGCAACGGTACTTATCTACTATCTTTCCAAACTCTCCAGGCAAGTCAGGATAGTTTTCCCGGTCGGAAGCAGAAACTACGTATTGAGATGGGATGTCTTCCCCGGCATCGCTCAGCAATGCCATAGTAGCAGCAGCCATCTCCTCTTCTGTTAGCGGGAAATAGGGCATCTTTGCCTTCTTTTCCAGCAGGTCAGGGTCTTTTAATCTGGCAAAGACCCAGTTCCCTATGTATTTATCAACACCCTGGGCATTACCCCACTCCAACCTTTCCTCATCCCTGGAGGCCAATCCTGTGATATCCGGCGCTATCCTTCCCTGCTCAATCCCAGTTTTTGTGTGACAACCCGTACAACCATATTCCATAAATATCTTCTTACCATGTTCAACCATTTCTCCAGTATCTTTATCGGAACTAGAAATGACTTCAAATTCTTTTGGAATTTCAAGCTCTTCTCCCTGAAATTCTTCCCATATGTATTCAACTAAATCACTCAATTGTTTTTCTGAAAAGTTGAACTGTGGCATCTTGGTTCTGGGTTGGAAGTAATGAGGGTCTTTTATCCAGTTATAAAGCCATTTCTTATTCACCTTGGAGGTAATCCCTGAGAGTTCAGGAGCCAGGTAGCCTCCCTTCCCCTCTACAAGGTGACAGGTAACACACCGCGATTCACGGAACAGTAATCCACCAGCCTCCGGGTCACCCCCTTCGACTGGTTCTTTTAATGCTGTCTCGTTCACGGAGGCCATCAAAAAGGCCTCCAGGGCAAGAATTTGTTCTTTTGAGAGGTTAAACTTCGGCATCCTGGACCGTATCAATCCCTCCTGAGGGTCGTATTCCCTGGGATTAGAGAGCCACCTGAGAAACCATGTACGGTTTACCTTACTACCCAGCCTGTCCAGGGATGGACCAATCTTCTCCTGATTTTCATAAAGGCGGACCTTATGACAGCCTGAACATCCCGCCTTCTCTATAACATCTCTGCCTTTAGATAGGAGGGGAGCAAAGGGCACTTCTTTATCAAGATGGCACTTACCACACGAGGATTGAATTAAGTATCGGGAAAGTACGGCATTCTGCCATGGTCTGTCAAGCCCGCGGAGGGGCTTATGAGCAGCGTGCCTGTAGTCTGTCGAAAGCCCCTGTCCCTCATGACAGACGGTGCAGCCATAGTTCTCGATATCGTGCCACTGGAGGTATTTTCCCGGATGCCCCTTATAAGGGTTTTTCTGATCCTTCATGTCAGCATCCTCTATTCCGGTATGGCACGTAGTGCAACGGTCCACCCGCTTCAGGCTATCTATCTGTATCTGTTGTATCTTCACAGGATTGGCCAGAACCTGTGCACGGACCATTCTCATCATTCTCAAACGCTCCGCATGCTTTGCCTTCATTTCTTCCTTGACAGATGGGAATTCAGATTCTAAGGTCTTGATCTTTTCCTCAACAGCCTTTATCTGCAAACGTTTGACGATAGCCTGATGGTGCTTCCATTCCCTTGCATACTCCTTTATGCAAAGGGCGACTGTAGCCACCGCAAGGGCAGCTCCCACCGCAGCAAACCATATATAATGTGTTGGACCTAAAGCAGATTTATCCATCTCAACAAAAAAATAAACCCTCGTAATATAATATGAGACATCAGCACGTTTACCTCATATGCTGAACCATGGAGTATAAATAATATATTTAATATCGAATACGAACCTCAAAGGAATCTTCCCTAAGAACCCAAACATACTCAGGACAAAGAACATAGTTACAAAATAAGAAATGGGACCCAAGGTATTGTAAAAATTACGGGCAAAGCGGATGGGGAGCCACAACCCCAGGACGTAATAGCCAATCGTTGCAGGCACCCCTATAAATAAGGGTAAGATGTAATTGCCTTTAGAGATAACGGGCTTGTGAATGTCCCATGACTCCCATGGCATGTAAAGGAGCCAGCTTGGACCGCGAAAATAAACTCCAAAGATTATCAGCCCAAACCATGCCACAATCCCTATCGTGAACATGACAAAGGCAAATTTCCTCGCCTTGAAACAGTATATTCCCACTCCCTTAGGATTCTTATCCACGAAAGGTATTGCCATTAACCCAATGATAATTAATGTAGGTATCATCACCCCCGCTATCCACGGGTCAAAGTAGACAAGCATTTCCTGCAGTCCGACAAAATACCAGGGTGCCTTAGCTGGGTTAGGAGTTTTTGTGGGTGTTGCCACCTCTTCAAGGGGGGCATTGATAGCCATGGAGATAATAATCAATACCAGACTCACCAGCATCAGCGCGATAAATTCCTTGAAGACCAGATGGGGAAAGGCAAGAAGTTTATCTGGTTTCTTCGGAATTTCAGGTACTGTTTCCTTCGGTTTATCCTCATCTATTCGTTCTTGCATAGCTGTTGGCCTTCTGCAGTAAATTTTTAAGAAAAAAACTACACGTTGTGAGTTGTAAGTTGAAAGTTATTATTTTACTTGAACTTTAAACTTACAACTTGTTTGTGGCTATACCACGCCGTTACTTATAAAAACAATTCGTGCGTCTCATGCGGGTTGTGCCAGAATATCCATCTACAACGGCCCTGAGATTCCTCCGTCCTTCCTTATCCTCCAGAAGTGTATTCCCATAAGCCCAACCGCCGCAAGGGGCAGGGCTATACAATGGAGGACGTAAAATCTCAACAAGGTATTTTCGCTGATATCCACTGAACCCCTGAGGTAAAAACATATATCGCTCATTTCTGACAGGATGTGGAAGGGACCCTCAGCCCCCATGATGGGGGTAGCCTTGGCCATATTCGTCCCAACCGTTACCGCCCAAAAGGCCAGTTGGTCCCATGGCAGGAGATAACCTGTAAAACTGAGCAGTAGTGTTAGTACCAGCAGGATTACCCCAATGCACCAGTTATATTCTCTGGGAGGTTTATATGAACCCGTATAAAATACCCTGCACATATGAAGTATAACCGTAAGTACCATTCCGTGAGCAGCCCAGCGGTGCATATTCCTCAAAAAGAGTCCAAAGGTAACGGCAAACTCCAGATCTTTCATGTCCTGGTAGGCATACTCAACGGTAGGGCGATAGTAAAACATGAGGAGAACGCCAGTAATTGTTTCCACAATGAAGAGAAAAAATGACACCCCGCCCAGGCAGAAGACATAATTTACTTTAAGGGCATGGGATTTTACCTTTATCGGATGGAGATGGAAGATAAGGGTATTTAACGTGGTTAGGATGCGGTTTCTTTCCGTGTCAGGCCAACCCTGGCGAAAGATAGAATTCCAGATTTGTGTATGAACAATCCATTTTGTAAATCGTTTGAGACCTTTTATCATAATTTTCCTTTCATCGGTGTACGCACGGGGCATACACTATAATGTAATTATAATTTCTCCTTATACCTCATACAGGTAAAAAGAATTGACCCTCTTCTCTTACCCCAACTCTATCCTCTTTCACTGACTTATCTATAATGAGTTGTCCATCCAGTGCGTAGCCTACGCCAAGCCTGAAAAGCGGTCTGGGGGCCGGTCCTCCTACTACGTCTCCCTCAATATTATAATTGCTTCCGTGACACGGACATTTAAAGAGACGCTCTTCCTCTATCCAGTTAGGGATACAACCAAGATGTCTGCAAATGGCCA
>MHZD01000107.1:7295-7614 GCA_001828645.1 Planctomycetes bacterium RIFOXYC2_FULL_41_27
AAAAGTACCTTGGGTTTGTAGAAATCCACCATAGTCAGGAGACCTGCCAGAAAACTGAAGAAGAGAAAACCTATCCACCCCACGGCAAGCAAAAACCCTCGCCTCGAAGGTCCATCCTGAACATCCTGTATTAATTTTTCCCTCGTGTCAGTTTTCATACTTAGTAAATTGGTTTTTGTCGTTTTTTAGAAACACCATCTCTTACTTCTTTAATTCAAAATTCAGTTGTAGGGCTTGACCACTTTTGACCTCTATCTGTTGTGGTTTCCCACCATATTTTTTGTTCCATACTTTCAGGGTGTATGTTCCGGCTGGTACA
>MHZD01000107.1:7660-9546 GCA_001828645.1 Planctomycetes bacterium RIFOXYC2_FULL_41_27
GGTTCTGAAGTACCACTGTATATCCCTCCATCTCTGAATGCACTTTGCAAAGAAGAATAGCTACTCCTGTCTGCTTAAAAGTGTAAGTTTTTATCTCCCCTGGAGGCCAGGTACCCAAATTAAATTTATCTGCTATTTTGTCTGGTGTGAAGACATTATGAAGGACATTATCATGATTGAGAAATTCCACAGTGGTATTTACCACAATGGGTAATACATGGGGAATAAAAACCAGCCCCTTCTGGTTTATTTGTACACCAGCGGTAGGAGGCCAGTTTCCAGGCACATTTTCAATATACACCACACAATCTTTCTTGTGCTTGGGCTGGGGGGCGGTTACAGCACCGGTAATCGTTCCCCCCTCTGCGTGGCTAACTCCATTTGTTGTGGCTAAAGTAAGAGATACAAACATTACTGTCATAAAAGCGGTACAAACTATTTTTCGAATTTTCAGCATGAATAGGCAGTCCTCCTTTTGGTAGTGTAAAGATTTTATGGATACTTGTAATTACTTAGACTTCATTTCCTTTAGATTGCTATTTCCATACCCATAAAGTTAATGGGCTTTTATACTAATGTATGCGACATATCTTTTGGAATTTTTTCCCTTTTAATTTTTAAATTTGGAGAAAAATTTTAGCATGAGTGTTAACTAAAAGCAACCGTTTTTAAAAAATTAAGCCATAAGAAAATAGTACCTTAGGTTGTTTATATCTTTAATACTATAGAAATGTATAGTGTAAGAGATACACCTAAAATTGCGAAACTACCCCATTAAAGGGGCGCGAGTAGTATTGCCCTTATAGGGCTAATCAAGCCACCGGCTACGCTGGTGGATACCGACTAGAATTCATTCAAAAAATCCCGCACCTTCTTCATATCGTCCCAAACCTTGGCCTTGTCATTCGGATTTCTCAGGAGATAGGCGGGATGATAGGTAATCATCATGGGAATCCCTTTGTACTCGTGGAATTTGCCCCGTAATGTGCCAACGGGAGCCTTTGTGTTGAGCAGGGTTTGAGCGGCAAAGGTGCCTAAGGCACATAAGACCTTTGGCTGGATTAACTCAATTTGTTTAATGAGATAGGGCATGCAGAGGACGATTTCTTCTGGAAGGGGATTACGGTTACCCGGCGGACGGCACTTAAGGACGTTGGCAATGTACACATCACTGCGTTTCAAACCAATAGCCTCAATAATCTTTGTGAGTAATTGACCAGCCCTGCCGACGAATGGCTCACCCTGAAGATCTTCGTCACGCCCAGGCGCCTCCCCCACAAACATGAGCCTTGCCATAGGATTGCCGACACCAAAGACCAGATTGGTTCGCGTCTTGCCTAAGGGGCATTTGTGACAGGACATCATTTCCTTTCTTAGTTCTTCCAACAGTTTGATCTTTTGTTCTTTCTCACTCATAGATGTTTGATCACCGGATGTTTTTAGCGCATCGTCGGGCGAACGGCCGTTCGCCTCTACTGTCGGCACGGTGATTTTTCCCCCGATAGGTTTTTTTGCGACATGAGTCTCTATAGTTTCGATTTGTGTAACTGCATTTGGCAAAGAGAGGCTTGTTACTTTATTCGGTTTAGAGAGGGTAATTGTATCTACACCGAACCTCTTTTCCATATCGATTCTAGTTTTAACGGCACTAATTATGGATGCCAACTCTCTTCTTATTTCATCCATGTGCATACGAATCAACTCTCTGCCACGAAGGCACCAAGCCACTAAGTTATACTATCTATAAACTATACTGTAAAAATTGGAATTTGTTTCGGATTTCGATATTTGAATTTCGAATTTGTCACAGGGCTTTCTCCAATTCTTCGAGGATGAGTCGTTGTACTTCTGTAATAGTACCCTGTATTTCACACCCGGCCGCATAC
>MHZD01000108.1 GCA_001828645.1 Planctomycetes bacterium RIFOXYC2_FULL_41_27
ATCTACAACCCTTACCAGCAAATCTTCCTGTATCATACCCAAATCTTTCAAATAATTTCTTTTTCAGTTCTTTCCCGGTTATGGACGGGTTTGATTCTATTATATTCTGTTTGCTCAAGTTAATTGCCATTTCATAAAGCTGGAAGGCAATCTTAAGCCTTTTTTCTCCACCCATCTTACGCAAATTTTCTAAATATACTCCTTCTGTCCATGTACTGATATTTCTGTACTGAGAAATATTGTCATCTTTCATCTTTCACTTTCCGTATGTAAAACATACAAAATCAAAAACTTGCTAATATTGTAAAATTACTTAATTTTCTTGACAGGAATCTATTAAAATATAAAATTACACATCAGAGCGATAAGACCAATATGGGTTGTCTGTGGTGTTCCCATCCATCGGTTGGCAAAAGCCACAGCATAACGAGCCCATATGGCGCGCTCTTTTTTAATTTACGGCAAATACACCGAATCATACATTAGCTTCTCTTTAAAAATATTAAGCCAATCCATTCTTCTTCTCTCGTGCTTCTCAAAAATTCCATAAGAGAACATATCCGCTGCTTGCAAGCCGCCGCTCTCTATGGAAGAGAAATGATAAATGTTTAGTGGTATCTTTGGATCAAGCTCCGCTTCAAGCTGCCTTCTGATATAGCTGTTAAACTCCACGATTTCAGGTTTGCTTTTTGATTTGTCTATTATCAATTCAACTTTTATCTTTGCCTCTTTAAACGAAATCTGATCCAGCACATTTCTTGCAATGAAGTTATAGACTCTCGACTTATTTTTGATAAGATACTCATATAATCTTCTTTTATTCAAGGTAATGGCATAGATATTGAAATTAAGGCTTTTTACCTGTTCATAGAAGTATTTTTTTATCTCAAGAGTTGTCTTCGTTCCTTTTAATTCAGCAACTATTCTTTTTCTCTTACCTCTCGGATTTAGTCTTCTTCTGAGTGTTTTCTTCACGGCTTTAAATAACAATCGGTTTTCTACGTTTCCTTTTATAACAAGAATAGTGATAGTAAAAAATTATGATGGTTTCTTATTTACAAAATCAAATCCCAAATCTCCACTTTCATCCAGATAAAGATACCACATAATCGGTATTCCAGCTTATTTACTTATTGCTATCTGTCTTGCGTAAATTAATTGTTGCCATAATTAAACGCCTTATATACACCGCAGCCCAATTACTTAGCTTTCTGCACCTTTCCATATCCCTTTGTCTTCCAATCCTTATCGTAAATCGTAATACGGTCATCCCTGATAATCACATGCTCTTTGACATTTCCCTTGTTATCATAAATATCAATCATCTGGCGTTTTGTTTGTTCATCTTCAACAAATGGTAAGGATGCACAACCAGCAATTATGATGCATAAGATTGATACAACTACACTCTTTATTGACATTTTATACTTTCCTAACCAATCATCAATTCATTTGGACTGCATGGAATTCCATTAATAGCAAATAATTTCAATATTCTAACTCAGTATGAAAAGTCTGAAGAATATACTGCAAAAATTGCTATATTATGATTTATCCTTCTTTTAATATGTATCGAAGTATAGGTTATATAGAAAATTATTTCAATAATATTTTAAGTAAGATAATAGCGTGCTGAGCGGAGCAATTGCCCTGCGTGAGCATAACGAAGCACGGTACGATAAGCACGATTATTTAATGAGTAGACGATTGTTTATCATCTCCCTATTTGACTTCGATAAAAATAATTGCTAGAATCCCATACCATAAAAAAGAAGGTTGGAGGTTAAGAGGCAAGAGGCAAGAGGTGAGAGGTGGAAGAAAGTAAATTCATATTCCTATTTGAGAAACTAGATGTTTGGCAGATGTCGGTTAACTTAACAGGTTATGTCTTGGAATTACTTGAGAAAATTCCTTTCAATAAACATGTACGTCTAGTTTCTCAATTGGAAGGTGCTGTGGCATCAATCGCCCAAAATATTGCTGAAGGAAAAGGACGTCAATACAAGAAAGAATTTCTTCAATACCTCAGTATTGCGCAAGGATCCCTTTACGAAACTATTACGCTTAACGAAATCTTTCGCCGGAAAAAGATATTTTCAGAGGATGAATCAAAAGAAATAAGGATACGGGGAGAAGATATAGAGAGAAAGCTAAATGGACTTATGAATTCAATCCGAGGAAAGAAGAGAGATGGAAGCCTCTAGCCTCCAACCTCTGACCTCCAAACATTCAGTGTTCTTATGGCAAAAAAGTTATGGAAAACTGTTATTAAATTTTAAATATCGGTAAATTACTTATGACTACATCTGAAGATAAATCAACTTCGCTATTTCACGATTTGGTTGAACTGATGCAGAAGTTACGCAGTAAGGACGGGTGCCCATGGGACAAGGAGCAGAGCCATGCATCCTTAAAACCGCATCTCGTAGAAGAGGCTTACGAGGTCATAGACGCCATAGACTCAAGAAATCCCGATAAACTCAAGGAAGAGCTGGCAGACCTTTTCTTCCATATTATTTTTCACTGTCAAATTGCAAAGGAGAAGGGGGAGTTCGATATCGGAGGTGTGATGGCGCTCTGTCTTGATAAGATGACGCGCCGCCATCCACACGTTTTTGGAGATGCCACAGCAGCTACCCCTGAAGAGGTAATCCATCAATGGGAGCAGATCAAGAAGCAGGAAAAAGGCTATGAGGAAAGGAAGTTCATTGTGGACGGCTTGCCCAAACATCTCCCGGCCCTCCAGAAGGCGCAGAAACTACAGAAGAAGGTAGCCAAAGTTGGTTTTGACTGGCCGGATATTACTGGCGTGATTGCCAAGGTCGATGAAGAGCTGGCGGAGGTCAAAGAGGCAATCCAGGAAAATAAACCTGAAAATATTGAAGAGGAGGTTGGCGACCTTTTGTTTTCCATCGTCAACCTCTCCCGCTTTTTGAAGCTGGATACGGAGAACGTACTCCACAAGACCATCTATAAATTTGTCGATCGCTTTAAAAAGGTTGAGATGGAACTTGCGGCTATGGGAAAGGATATTGAAAAGTGTACCTTAGAAGAAATGGATGCCGTCTGGAATAAGGTGAAAATAAATCAGAAGCAAGAAGTTAGAATTCAGAAGCCAGAATAAAAATATGAACAATTTATCCGTATTCTGACTCCCAACCCCGAACGCCGATAGCTGACTGATTACAATCCATTAAAAGCTCATGATACTTGAAAAAATCTTTAAACTAAGAGAAAACAACACCCGCATTACCACAGAAGCAGTGGCAGGCACAACCACCTTCCTGACGATGTCGTATATCATCTTTGTCCAGCCTGCCGTGCTTTCCAGTTGCGGAATGGATTTTGGGTCGGTCATGGTTGCCACCTGTATCGCCAGTGCCGTAGCCACTCTATTAACGGCCTTTCTTTCCAATTATCCCATTGCTCAGGGGCCTGCTATGGGACACAATTTTTATTTTGCATTTACTGTGTGCGGTCCTGTCGTCGCAGGCGGCATGGGGTATCCGTGGCAGGTCGCTTTAGGCGCTAATCTCATATCGGGCGCGTTGTTTATTATCCTTTCATTCGTTGGCCTCCGCGAGTTGGTAACGTCCATCATACCTGATTCATTAAAAAATGCGATTGCAGTGGGAATTGGACTTCTCATTGCGCTGGTAGGGTTCGAATATGGCGGAATAATCATTGATACACCCGGCTCGCTTGTTGGTTTAGGAAACCCAAAATACCCTGAAGTCTGGCTTTCCCTGTTTGGTGTAATGGCCATCGGAGTAATGGTTGCCCTAAAAATTCGGGGCGCTATTTTATACGGGATTATTGCAACAACGCTAGTGGGCATCCCTTTAGGGCTGGTGAAATATCAAGGCATTATAAGCATGCCACCCTCGATTGACCCGACGTTCTTAAAATGCAATCCACTCAAAGCAGTTTTCGAAGCGGAATTTGTTTCCGTTTTATTTGTTTTGTTCTTTCTCGATCTTTTTGATGCAGTAGGTACGGTAGTAGGCGTCGCTGAACAAGGAGGGTTTTACAAAAACGGGAAAATCCCCCGCGTAAAGCAACTTCTATTGGCAGATGCGCTTGGCACCGTTGCAGGCGCACTTTTAGGCACCTCTACCGTCAGCAGCTACATCGAAAGCTCTGCAGGCATACAGGCTGGAGGCAGAACGGGACTCTCCAGTGTTTTTACCGCCTGTCTGCTCCTTTTATCCCTGCTGTTTTATCCCCTGATAAAAATGATCGGCGGCGGTTACCAAACTCCCCAAGGAAACTTCCTCTACCCCATCATTGCGCCCGCCCTCATTGTTGTGGGAAGCATGATGATGTTTAACGTAAAAAAAATAAACTGGGATGATCCAACCGAGGCGCTGCCCTCATTTCTAACCCTTGCTGTTATGCCCCTTTCTCTAAGTATTACCGAAGGTTTGGCATTTGGGTTCATTTCATATTCCATACTAAAGCTCGTTACTGGCAAGGCACGTCAGATACACTGGGCATTCCATCTGGTCTCCGGGGCATTTATTGCAAGATACATCTTCTTAAAAACATAAAAAATCATTAAAAGGATGTTCAATTGGTACGAATCCGCATCACCCTCCCTTAATCCCTCCCATCAAGGGAGGGAAAGTACCCTCGCCCCTTGTGGGAGAGGGTTTGGGTGAGGGGTGTTTTAGCGCCAATTAATGAATCCATGGTGTTTAAGCAATGAGACATATTCCTTGATTTTGACGTTAAATTCTGATATTTTCTAGAAAATCAATTTAAATCATAACATAGATTTTCACAGATACAGATATACACCGTAACTACCTGATTGAGTTTAGTATCAAGCGCTCATTACGTGAATGAATCGTTTGGTCTTATAAATTGATACAGTTTATAAGCTTTTTACCTAAGAAAGGATTAGAAATAGTGAAAATAGCTGTAAAAAAAGTATCTTATCCATACATAGAATTTACCTCCAAAATTGCCGGTGGGTCACCAAGAATCAAAGGAACTCGCATTACAGTCCGTACCATTGCAGGTTATTATCAAATGGGAATGAGTGTCGATGAAATTCTTACGAGTTTATCACACTTAACATCATCTCAAGTTCATTCTGCACTTGCTTACTATTTTGATCATCAAGAAGAAATCGACAAAGATATAGCCGAATCTTCTAATGAAGGATACTGGAAAAAACAAGTTCAGATTCATCCAAAACTGGGAATTACAAAATAAGTGAAAGTAAAATTGTTTCTAGATGAAGATATTCACTTTGCGTTAGCAATTGCATTACGTAAAAGAGGATATGACGTCATCCATGCACAGGAGTTGCAAGGTAAAGGTAAATCGGATGACGAACAATTATCCTACGCAATAAAAGAAAAAAGATGTTTATTCAGCTTTAATGTAAAAGATTTTGTACTACTCCACAATAAATACGCTCAGAATAGATGGGAACATTAGGGAGTTATACTCTCTAAGCAGCTTACAATTGGGGAAACAATGCGAAGACTTCTGAAAATATTACAGATTTTTTCACAAGAGTCTATAAAAAACAAGTTGGAGTTTTTATAGAAAGCCCATTCTTACTACCCATTTTTAAATCCTCACAATCTTTCCTATTATTTTTCTCATTGGCTTTCTCTATTTCTCCATTGTAATTTGAGCCAAGTACATATTCCTTGATTTTGACGTTAAATTCTGATATTTTCTAAAAATGGAAAATTTATTAAGAACATCATCCATATACGATATCCTGCAGAAGGCCTTGGATGGTAAACGGCTGAGCTTTGAAGACGGCGTGCGACTCTTCAGGTCAAATGACATCCTTCATATTGGCCATATAGCAAATATCATCCGTGAACGAAAGAACGGCAACAGGGCATACTATATTACCAACCGTCATATCAACTACTCAAATATCTGCAAGAATCGTTGTAAGTTCTGCGCCTTTAGCAGAGACAAGGAGGAGTCCGGTTCATACGCTATGGAGATGGAGGAAATCATGGAAAAGGCCATAGCCGCCGTAGAAGAGGGCGCAACGGAACTCCACATCGTTGGCGGGCTGCATCCAGATCTTCCGTTTGGTTTTTATGTAAAGATGATTGGAGAAATTCACGAATGTTGCCCCGATGTGCATATCCAGGCATTTACCGCTGTCGAAATCGAGCACCTGTCACAAATAGCAAAACTTTCCGTACGTCAAACGTTAAAAACCCTTAAAGATGCCGGACTTGGTTCTTTGCCCGGCGGCGGCGCTGAGGTATTTGCGCCAAAAATCCGTGAACAACTGTGTCCGGAAAAACTCAGCGGCGAAGGATGGCTGCAGGTAATGCGTGAGGCACATAATCTGGGATTGCGCAGCAATGCAACGATGCTGTACGGTCATGTGGAAACTCCTGAAGACAGAATAAACCATCTCATCAAGTTGAGAGAGCTTCAGGATGAGACGGGCGGGTTTATGTCTTTCATCCCGCTGGCATTCCATCCCAAAAATACCGATTTATCAAACAGTTCCGGTACCACGGCAATGCTGGATTTGAAGGTTATCTCAATCAGCCGGTTGATGCTTGACAACTTTGACCATATCAAGGCATTCTGGATCATGCTGGGAATCAAGCTGTCTCAGATTTCTCTCAGCTTTGGCGTAGACGATATTGACGGCACGGTAAAAGAAGAAAAAATTACCCACGCCGCAGGCGCTGAAACACCGGAGGCACTATCTGTTCACGAAATTATCAGGCTCATCAAAGAGGCTGGACGTGAACCTGTAGAACGGGATACACTTTATAATCCCATAAAAAGGCATCAAAAGAACATCGTGCTTCAAAAAGTGTAGACACCAACATTAGCCTTGCTCCATAATCTTATTTTTTCTCAGTTTTAGCAAGAAATTGAAAATTACGATTTACGGATTACGATTTTAAATCTAAAATCGTTCGACTGAGCGCTTACGACGAAGTCCAAAATCGTAAATCTAAAATTTTATTCTGGTTTGCCCAGATTAGGGGGATTTTTAATAATCAAATGACTTCATTTACAAAACTTTTTAGCCCATTCAAGATTGGTTCTCTCGATATAAAAAACCGTATGGTGATGTCGCCTATGGAAACCCATTTGTGCGATAAAGAGGGTTTTGTCACAGACGAAATTATCGCCTATTATAAAGAACGCGCCCTGGGCGGTGTGGGCTATATCACCGTTGAAAATACCAGC
>MHZD01000109.1:0-1486 GCA_001828645.1 Planctomycetes bacterium RIFOXYC2_FULL_41_27
ATAAAGGTGGTATTCACGCCAGGAAAGACCCTGATTTTGGGAAATCTTTCGGCCACGTACTGTACGCCTACACCACAGGCGATGGAGAGAACGGCGTCACAGTCTTTGATGATTTCTTTAATATCATCAATAAATTCCCATTCGCACTGCCGAAGGGTTGAATCTTCTATGACTTCAATCTGTCTGCCTTCTAATTTGGCAGAAAGCCGGATTTGCGCGGCAAGCTCTGTGACCTGTTTTTCTCCACCCGTATGGCATATCGTTACGCACGAACCACATCCCAGCACGCAGACCTTCTTGAATCCAGAGAGCATTTGTTTGATTTCTTGAAACGGTTTTGATGCTGCTACAATCATAATAAATTCCTCAATTCTTCAACCATTTTAAAGATAATCTCTATAATTTCCTTACCATTCTGAGAAGAGACAAAATGTGTCTGAAATCGTTTTGTGTCCATTCCCAACCCACTGAGAAGTCGAGCAGTAAATCTTGTCCGTCTTTCAACCCACTCCCGTTCTTTGCAAAAGTGGCAGTCATCGTCTTTGCATGCCGTTACCAATACACCATGTGCGCCTAACTCAAAGGCCTTAAGATAGAGTGAAGGATCCACCTTACCCAGTCCTAACACACCTATTCGTTTGACGTGGAGGAAAAGCAAGCTGTCTACGGTATCGGCTTTGTCCTCATTATATGCGCTATATTGGCAATAAAAATTGATGATAAGTGGTTTTACGCCCTGGATAAATTTTTCCTGGAAAACAGCATCAAGGGTATTTTTACCGCGGTCTTCCAAAGGCGTTTTAAAGCTAATGGCCTTTGCAGGACATTCCACAATGCATAAACCGCAGGATTGGCAATCTCCATCGATGTAAGCCGTGGTATCTCCCTTTTTAATTTTGGGCACTTCAAAAGGACATACCCTCACACAGGTAAGACATCCCACGCAGAGGTTATCATCCACGAAGGCGCCGGCGCCGCAGTTCATACACCGCTGCGCTTCTTTTACTGCGGTATTCAATGGGAAGCCCAACTCTACCTCGTCAAAATTAGTTAGCCTTTTATCCGATGGCATGGTGGGCATGTCATGTTTCTGTTCTTTCTTGATAAGGGGGATCCTGGATTCGGCAATATCAGGTACCGCAGGTTTTTCGGCCCATTTCTCGTCTTGTAGCGCCGTATTTCTCAAGGTATTATGAATAGCAATCGCAGCCTTTTTACCCTGGGCCATGCCTTCGGTCATCGTGCCCCGCCCCAGCACAATATCGCCGCCTGCATAGATACCCTGCACTGAGGCGCTGAAGGTATTTGGATTGACGATGATTGTGCCGCCTCGTGTGACTTGAATACCTTCCTGTCCTTTTAAGAACGAGAGATTTGATGCCTGTCCTATTGCAAGGATGATAGTATCGGCTTCTATAATAGACTCCGAGCTTTCATAAAAGGCCGGATTGAATCGCTTTTGTTCATCAAAGACATATTTTACTTT
>MHZD01000109.1:1498-9207 GCA_001828645.1 Planctomycetes bacterium RIFOXYC2_FULL_41_27
TCCAGTAACCCTTCCGTTCTTTCCTAAGATACGTTTGGGTCCTACAGAGTTGTATAGTATCGCTCCTTCATGGATTGTCTCTTCGATTTCAAAATCAGTTGTCGGCATTTCCTTCCGGGATTCGAGGCAGGCAACAGATACCTTATCAGGTTTCAGACGCAGGGCTGTTCGCGCGCAGTCCATCGCTACGGCGCCACCGCCTATTACCAGCACATTCTTCCCAATTTTGGCGTTTCCTGTAGTATTTGCTTCATGTAAAAAGGACACACCCTTGAGTACGCCACCGAGGGTTACTCCTTCAATATTCAGGGTTCGGCTTTCGAGCAGCCCGACACTAATAAAGATGGTTGAGAAACCTTCCTTTTTTAAACTATCGAAGGTAATGTCTGCGCCGAGAGTTGTATTGTATTTGATTTCGACCCCTAATTTTTTAATAAATTCGACGTCATTATCAATGGCTGTTCTGGGAAGACGATAAGGCGGTACACCCATGCGAAGCATGCCGCCCGGCGTGGGATTGGATTCAAAGATCGTACATGAATAGCCTAAAAGCGCTAAATCGTTAGCTGCGGCAAGTCCTGCGGGGCCAGCGCCAATGATGGCAATTTTTTCAGGGTATTTTTCGGTAGTTTTTTTCCTGGTTTCTTCTGAAAAATTATCGCCCAGAAACCGTTTGAGCCAGGCAATTGCAATCGGGGACTCGGTGCTGTTTCGTCTGCATTTTATTTCGCAAGGATGGGTGCAGATGCGGCCACATGCCGAAGGCAAGGGGTTTCTCTCCCGCACGAGCCGGTATGCCTCGCTGAAGCGTCCTCTGGCAATGAGTTGAACGTAATCACGGGCATCCTGCCGTATCGGACAGGACAGGATACACGGTGCCTCTTCATTTATTTTTTTGTCGGACGTTGCACATGCCTTGTTTGTTAACATAGTTAATCTCTCTTTGCGAGCAATCTTATTTCGGATTTTGGATTGCAGATTGCGGAATTAACAACAAATCCGAAATCCACATTCTGCAATCTAAAATCAACATTATTCCCCCATAACTTTAATAATGAGGCGCTTGCTGCGCTGGCCGTCAAATTCGGCATAAAATATCTTTTGCCATTGTCCGAGGTCTAATTTCCCGTCGGTTACTGGTATGGTTATCTGATGTCCGATAAGAAGGTTCCTGAGATGTGCATCCCCATTCACCTCACCCGTCCTGTGATGGTAGTAATCATGTCCCTCCGGAATTAATTTAAGGAGCCACTCTTCAATATCACGATGAAGTCCCGGTTCGGCATCATTAACGAAAATTCCGGATGTTATATGCATAGCGGAGACCAGAATCATGCCTTCTTTAATACCACTTTTCTGAAGCGCTTTATCAACGTCTCTCGTAATATTTATAAACTCACGGCGCTTTTTGGTATTAAAGGTCATGTATTCGGTTAGAAATTTCATTTTAGGCAGCCCCTTTTCGTATAAGGATAACAGTGAAACTGATAGTGTTTAAAATATTATTTCACATAGAAAAAGACTTAATTTAATGACTCTAATGAAGGTTGTCAAGGGAAAATGTGAGAACCCTTTAGGATAGAAATGGAACAAAACGAGGTTTGGGGTATTTTGAAATGTCAGGACGTTGGTTTTTTGATTACGATATGCTTCTTCCAGTGGATATTGTCAGTCTTGGGATAATCGGTTCGATGGTGGACACCGCGTGATTCCTTACGTTTACGGGCAGAAACCACAATAAGTCTGGAAACAATTAACATGTTCTGCAACTCCCATCCAACCGGATGAGCGAATTCTTTATCTATAACGTAACTGCACCACATTTCGATCATCTCTTCCGCTTCCAGCAGGTGTCTTTCGTCCCGTTCGATTCCCGCATCCCTCCACATGAGGCTCTTTAGGGAATTTCTAATATCATTCAAATCCAGCCAGCTAATTTTTGATCCGCCAATGGATTCACGAATGGGATAGGGTAATAATTCACGCCTGGTCTTTTGGATTGACTTACAGGCATCCGTCCCGGCCATATAACCAGTTACCAGCCCCTCGGGCAGAGAATTGCTGCCAAGCCGGTTGGCGCCATGCATTCCCGTGCAAGCCACTTCACCACAGGCGTAGAGTTGTTTGATGGTAGTCCTGGAAAAACGGTCGACTTTAATGCCTCCGATCATGTAGTGGGCGCTGGGACGCACGGGAATCAGGTCTTTGGAAATATCGATTCCAAAGGAGGCGCAAATCTCTCTGATCCTGGGGAAACGGGCGTACAGGCGTTTTCTGGGAATATGACGGACATCGATATACACATTCGTATGGTCGGTCTTTTGCATTTCTTGTAAAATACTTTGACTCACTACATCTCTGGGCGCAAGTTCAGCCTGTGGATGATAGTTGGGCATAAATCGTTCGCCCCGTTTGTTTCTTAATATTCCTCCCTCTCCTCGCACCGTTTCCGTAATGAGAAACCGCACTGCTCCTGCGATATAGAGTGTTGTGGGATGAAACTGTACAAACTCCATATCCTGGAAGGTAGTGCCCGCACGGTAGGCCATTGCAAGTCCATCACCTGTGGCTACGTCAGGATTAGTCGTTTCACGGTATACCTGTCCGCATCCTCCTGTTGCCAGGATCGTTCGCTTTGCCCAGATTAATACGATTCCTTTTTTGGCGTGCCAGGTCACTGCGCCGTGACATACACCGTCTCTGGTAATGAGATCGATGGCAAAGGTATGCTCAAAGACCTTGATATTTTTGTTTTCTTTCACAACACGGACAAGTGTATGTTCCACTTCCTTGCCAGTAGAATCACCCTGGGCATGGATAATACGCGGGAAACTGTGACCCCCTTCCTGGGTAAAGATTAAATGGTTGTTTTGCCTGTCAAATGCCGCACCCCAGTCGATCATTTCACGCACTCGTTTGGGGCCTTCACTAACGATTGTTTTCACTGTAGCTTCGTCACACAACTCCTGTCCGGCGTCCAGGGTATCCTGTATGTGTTTTATTAAGGTATCTCTTTCAGATAAGACCACTGCAATCCCGCCCTGTGCATAGATCGTATTATTTTCATCGATCTTGTCTTTCGTAACAACCAGCACTGAACCATGGTTTGCTGCCTGTATGGCTGCGCTGAGGCCTGCCACTCCGCTCCCGATTACCAACACATCGGTAAAGACGTGGGAAGAGGTATTGCTATCAAAGGAGATGAGATATTTTTTTGGCTCTGTATGTTTTTTCACGGTACGAATTCTAACACTGAATTAGGATCAGTACAAGCCTTAATAGATTCTATCGTAAGATTTACCACTTGAATATCAGTGAAAATGTTGTAGAATTCATCGTAAGTTCTTTGAGACAATATAATTTGCGATATGCGGGGAGTGTCTATTTATGAGAATAGTAATTACAGGTGGGGCAGGATTTATTGGTTCACACCTGTGTGATTATTTAATAGAAAAGGGCCACGAGGTTGTATGTATCGATAACTTATTGACGGGTAAAGCAGAGAATATCGTCCACTTGATGGGAAACAGCCAATTCCGCTTTATAAAGCATAACGTGAGTGATTACATCTATGTAGATGGGAATGTTGGCTGTGTGTTACATTTTGCGTCACCAGCCAGCCCTTTTGATTATCTCGAATTTCCGATACAGACCTTAAAAGTCGGTTCCCTGGGTACCTTGAATAGTCTGGGATTGGCCAAGTCGAAGAAGGCAAGATTTCTTTTGGCTTCCACATCTGAGGTATATGGAGACCCGCAAATCCATCCCCAGCGGGAAGATTATTGGGGTCATGTAAATCCAGTCGGTCCCAGGGGTGTTTATGATGAGGCAAAACGATTTGCAGAGGCAATGACAATGGCATATCATCGTTACCATCAAGTGGATACCAGGATAGTGAGAATATTCAATACATACGGGCCAAGGATGCGGATGAAAGATGGTCGTGCGTTGCCTAACTTTATGTGCCAGGCATTGAACGGTGAGGATATGACAGTATTTGGGAATGGCTCACAGACGAGGAGTTTCTGTTATGTTTCTGATCTCGTAGATGGCATTTATCGACTGCTTCTTTCGGATGAACATGAGCCCGTAAATATGGGGAATCCCGAAGAAATAACCGTCATCCAGTTAGCGAAAGAGATGCTCGCCCTTACGGGCAGCAAAAGCAAAATTGTATTTAAACCCCTTCCCGTGGATGATCCAAAGATTCGTCAGCCCGATATTGCTAAGGCGAAGAAGATTTTAGGCTGGGAACCAAGGGTTTCGCGCGAAGAAGGGCTGCGTAAGACGCTGGTATATTTTAAAAATTTATTGCAAAAGAATGAGCATAAAAATCCCCCTTAGGAAAGGGGGATCGAAGAGGTTGTAAAAGAACTACAAAAAAATACAACCCCTGTTTCCCCCTTTAGTAAGGGGGACTGAATGGTGCGCAAGAAATTTCAAAAAGCTAAAAGAATTATAATGAAAAAAGTGATTGGCATTTTTGGCAGTCCCCGTAAGGAAGGGAATTCTGACATATTACTTAACAGCGCCATAAAAGGCGCTGAATCAAATGGCGCCAGTGTCGAAAAGATCATTATCCGCGATTTACAGATTGCACCGTGCAACGCTTGCGGCGGATGTTGGGAAAAAGGGGTTTGTGTTATAGACGATGATATGCAAAAAATGTATCCCAAACTTGTGGATGCAAACGGAATCATTGTGGCATCCCCCATCTACTTTATGGGTGTAAGCGCACAATTGAAGGCGTTTATAGACCGCTGCCAGGCGTTTTG
This sequence comes from Planctomycetes bacterium RIFOXYC2_FULL_41_27, assembly GCA_001828645.1. Lineage (GTDB taxonomy): Bacteria > Planctomycetota > Brocadiia > Brocadiales > Brocadiaceae > Wunengus > Wunengus californicus. The sequence goes on from MHZD01000109.1 coordinate 6,274, forward strand.
GGCTCGAAAATATGTCTTAAATTTGTCTATCAGGGAGGGCGGAAGGATTGCTAAGGGATTTTTTATTGCAACTGCTGCCCGTGATACCGGAGAAGGGTTGTTTGCGGGCGCGGTAAAAACAATAAAGGCTTTTTTCCATGTATTGGATACTCAATATATGGGTGACATATTATGTGTTGGGCTTGAAGAGAAAGGTGTTGCAAGCAAGAGGCAGGAATTATTACAACAGGCATTTGATGCCGGCAACAAATTGCTTTATTAGTAATATTTATAAAAAAAGAACGAATAATGGAAAGAGAAGAAAGACGGCACCGTTGTCCAGGCGAATCTTATACAATTAGCAATTCTGTATGCAGGGGCAGACAGAGAGTGAATTATCCGAAATGCAATGTATGTCTGGATAAGGTAGAACCAAAGAGTTTTAACCATTCACAGCCTGAATCGAAACTTTCTATGGGTATTTTTAAGAGTTATGATATTCGCGGGAAATATCCAGCAGAGATTGACAATCTGACGGCGCGCAAGATCGGGACATCAATAGCGCAATTCTTTAAAGAAGAAAATTCAAATGTTAAAAACATAGTCGTGGGCAGGGATATGAGACCTTCCTCCAAATCACTTGCTAATGCCTTGATTGAGGGTTTATGCACAGCCGGGTTGAATGTCGTTAATATCGGAGTCGTTGCAACGGAGATGACTTATTTTGCTGTAGGCCATTACAAATACGATGGAAGCGTAATGGTGACGGCTTCGCACAATCCTGCCGGATATAACGGATTTAAAATTTGCAGAGAGCAAGCAATCCCACTGAGTTTTGAAACGGGAATAGGCCGCATTGCAAAACTAACGAAACAATATCACCCGCCTCGCGGAGAGCAACTTGGCAAGGTTATCCAAAGCGATATCTTCAGCGATTATAAGAAGCACGTCTTGAAATTTGCCAGCAACCTCAGACACCTTCGCGTGGTGATAGATGCCGGGAATGGTATGGCAGGGAAGGTTGTGCCGGTCGTTTGCGAAGGACTTCCCATCGAAATTATCCCTCTTTACTTTGAACTGGATGGAAATTTTCCTAACCATGAGGCCAATCCGCTGAAGGCTGAAAATATAGTTGATTTGCAGAATAAGGTGCGTGAAACAAGGGCGCACCTGGGGGTTGCCTTTGACGGAGATGCAGATCGCTGCGTCTTTGTGGATGAGGCGGGTCGGGCAATTGGGTGCGATATCATTACAGCCCTGGTTGCAAGGCAAATTCTGGAACGGGAAAAAGGGACAACGATTTTGTACGACCTCCGTTCAAGTTGGATTGTGCCGGAAGAAATAAAGGCTGCCGGCGGCGTACCCTATCGTGAACGTGTCGGTCATGCCTATATGAAAGCGACACTGAGGGAGAAAAAAGCTGCATTTGGCGGGGAACTATCGGGGCATTATTATTTTAGGGATAATTATTGTTCGGATTCGGGAATGATTGCATTCCTTATGGTTCTGGATATTTTAAGCGCTAAACGCGTCCCCTTCTCGAACATAGTGTCACCGCTTAAGAGATATTATTCAACGGGTGAAATTAATTTTGAGGTCGAAGATAAGGATGCGAAGATTGAAGAGATCGCCAGGAAATTTTCAAATGGGAAGGTAGACCATCTGGATGGTATTACGGTTGAATACAATGATTGGTGGTTCAATGTCAGGAAATCCAATACCGAACCATTGCTTCGGTTAAATCTGGAAGGGAAGACAAGGGAACTCATGGAGAAGGGGAAGGAACAATTAATTGATATCATTCAAGGCAAATCCTCGTGATGATTGTTTAACAAAGATTGATGATAAATGGTATCCTGTTGTCAGATATGATACTGCTCGTGGTTTTGTTCATAGGGATTTAATGAATATTAAAGGCGATATAAAGAAGACACCTTATTTTGGGTAAAAAAGCGTCTTGTGATATTAAAAGAGGAACTCCAATAAGTTTGGAGTTTATAGATTGAACACATAACAAATAATGAGGCTAAGAGACAGCAGTCAATAATAAAAATGGCAAAGACATCTGACTTAGAACATATACTTAAAAAGAGATATTTATTCTGGGATGTATTCACTGACAGGTTAAGCAAGGAAACCAACTGGTTTTTTATAATTGAAAGAGTCCTTGAATATGGCGATATTGAAGACTGGTCGTGGCTGAAGAAAAATTTTACCAGCGGACAGATCGCAGCAGTAGGCAGTAAGAGCAGAATATTAAACCCTAAAACAAAGGCTTTTTTAAAAGTGATGGGTTATGTATCCTGACATACTTGAACCGGAGGCATTAGAACTCACAGAAAAACTTGATTTTCTAAAGAGATTTGATTTCTATCTCGTAGGCGGCACTGGATTGGCATTACAATGGGCTCACAGAAAATCTGTTGACTTTGATTTTTTTACATCAAAAGAATTTACTCCAGAAGTTTTATCTTCAACAATTCGCGAACAGGGGATTGTTTTTGTAGAAAGATCAAAAACTATTGGTACATTACATTGCCTTTTAAACGGGATAAAGACATCCTTCCTCTTTTATAACGAACCGCTTCTATACAAAACCGTAGATTTCAACGCCTTGAAGATTGCTGACTGGAGGGATATAGTAGTTGAAAAATTAAGGACTATTTCAGATAGGGGGTTAAAAAAGGATTTTTATGACTTTTATATTGGCATCAACAAACTCGGTATAGAATCGGTAGTTGACCTTGTGTATCGCAAGTTTGGAGACAGTATAAATTATCTTCCACTTGTAAGAGGCTTGATATACTTTGAAGATGCCGAAAGAAGCAAAGAGGAATTGATATTCCTTCAAGACGTCGGGACATGGGATATGGTCAAGGATTATTTTATAGGTCATATCAAAGATTTTGAAAAGGCATTCTTGCAGAGAAAAGGTTTGAAATAAAGATATATTTC
>MHZD01000110.1 GCA_001828645.1 Planctomycetes bacterium RIFOXYC2_FULL_41_27
GTATTTTGTGAGATGGCTATAGCAGTGTCTATATAGTTGACAGATGTTACACATACGGGACATCCAGGCCCGGAAAGCAGTCTAATATTTGAGGGAAGCAGTTTTTTTAATCCGTATCGATAAATAGACATCGTATGGCTGCCGCATACCTCCATAATGGTAATCTCATTGTGGCCATCCATAAGGTTAGCAATTTTTTTGGATAAACCAATTGCAATCGTTCCGTCACGAAATTCGTCTATATATTTCATCGAAAATTACTCAGTATTATAGGTAGTGTTTGAACAAAAACTGGCAACAGGTCATTTCGAGGAGAGCAAGAAATCTTTTGGCTATTTAAACTGCCGGGTTTTTAGATTTCTCCCTTTTGGTCGAAAAGACAAAAGAATGTGTTATCTTTCATACATTTTGTAGCTTTCACATTCTCTCACTAATTTTACTTTTAATTTCAAGTGATTCAAGACAATTTGCTGTTGTTTGTTTTAACGTATTCTTGTATAGTTTGAATAAGATCTGTATCTAAAAGGGTAATGAAAAGTTCCTGAAACTTTAACTACAAAAAGTTGGTTGAGGACGAAATATTTACAACAAAAGAAGGGGGCTTATATGAGTAAAAATTTATATGCAATTGTAGACGGCGAGGTTCATCCTTTCAATTGTTACAAGGATTACACCGAAATAGATGCGCTTGTTGCTTATGCCAATACGGAGGAACAGGCAATGGAGTTGGCAACCATGTATGAGCATGGAGAGGTTGAGCCAGTTGCATTCCATTGCGATAAATGCGGTGGGTCTCATGAGGTGTTACAGGAAAGCGGGGAATAAATCACCCAATGGAATGGATAATAGTAATCATATTACTCCTTTTTAATGGCATATTTTCATGTATGGAAATGGCATTTGCCTCCTCCAATGTTCCACTTTTACGAGATATGGCCTCTAAAGGAAATGCCGCTGCAAAAATATTTATTAATCTAAGGACACGTCCAGAAAGAACATTAGCAGTTATTCAGGTAGGTATTACGCTGGTCGGAATTTTGTCCGCCGCAGTTGGCGGAGCAGAAGTTGAGGAGACTATTCTTCCGTTTCTGCAGAAATTTTTAAATGTTTCCGGCACAACGGCAGAAATTCTTGGAATTGCACTTTTCGCCATCCCTTTTACCTTTATTACTGTTACGATTGGAGAACTGGTACCGAAAGCCATTGCAATCCGCTATCCCGAAGAGATATCGTTAGCCTCGAGTTATTTGTTAACCCTTATGACAAGGATCGCCATGCCTGTTGTCCATATCCTTGAACAATCAACGGTAAGACTTCTTTCCTTGTTAGGCATTCGACCGACCATTCTTTCTGAAGAGGGGGTATCAGAACTTTCCTTAAAATCTTTACACCCGGTTCATAGGGATTATATTTTGAATTTATTTGCATTGCGCTTTAAGAAGGCATCTGAAGTTATGCTTCCCTTTTCCAAGGTCGTTACAGTTCGTAGTTCTATGTGCAAAGAGGAAATACTAAAAATTATTATTGCCTGCGGACACACAAGACTCCCTGTCATATCTGATGAAGCCGAACCGCAAATAGTCGGCATCCTTCACACAAAAGAATTTGTGGCTATGATGGACACCAAAACAGAATTTTCATTAACCAGCTTAC
>MHZD01000111.1 GCA_001828645.1 Planctomycetes bacterium RIFOXYC2_FULL_41_27
CAGCGCTCGCTACCCCTCCCACCACCAACGACAACCCCACCACCAACGCTCCTATCATTCCCTTCCCTTTCATCGCTTCTCCTTTACCTCCTAATGTCTTTATTAGGAATATAGACCTTAATCTTTATTAATGCACTTCTTCAAATACTTTTTACATATACACCTTGGACAATCCTATACAATTAAATCATCTAAATTTGATAGCCACCTCCTTTCGTAAACTAAATTTAAATGTAAGTGGGTTTGGCTAAAGCGCAATAATTGTACCATTATATTGCATTTGTAAAATATGAAATGTAACTACTTATAGTAACTAACATTATTTATAAATTAAATCTACAGCATCATTACAAATAAAAGACTACAAATGGTCATTTAGAAATGGATTCTATTGGTGTAGCAGTTTTATCTATCTAATAATAAACGCTATAAGAGATATGACTATCTATGGTCACCAAATGTCCTATGGTAGTCATGCTATTATGACAACACTTTTTCGAAGAGTTGTAATTTAATCAATCTATTGCGCAGTGTTGTTCTTGGAATGCCTAATATCTCTGCCATTTTAACTTGATTGCCATTTGTTTTTTGATGTGCCCACTGGATGAGTTTCTTTTCAACTTCTGTAAGTGCGTCTTGCAAGTTTATTTCTTGTTTATTGGATAAATCCATCGATAATAAATCCGTGCGTATATCAACTCTCCTTAAATATTCTGGAAGCGTTTCTATCGAAATACCTTTTGATTTCGAGAATGCAACTGCGTGTTCAATAACGTTTTCAAGTTCTCTGACATTTCCAGGCCAATTATAAGCCAGCAGAACATCTAACACTTCCTGCGAAACATCTGGCAGGGCATCCTCATATTGAGATACAAACTTCTTTAAAAAACACTTGATTAAGAGCGGAATATCTTCCTTCCGTTCCCGTAATGGTGGAATATTAATTGGCACCACATTCAACCGATAGAATAAATCTTCCCTGAAATATCCCTCTTTTACGTGCTCTAAAAGGTCTTTCTTCGTTGCGCAGATAATCCTTACGTCTACACTCAGGGTTTCCTCACCTCCGACTCTCTCAAACGTCCTCTCTTGAAGCACTCGCAAGAGTTTGACCTGCATATCCAGCGGAATGTCATCCACATCATCCAAAAAAATCGAACCGTTGTTTGCCAGTTCAAATCTTCCACGCCTTGTCTTAACCGCTCCTGTAAAAGCTCCTTTCTCGTGGCCAAAGAGTTCACTCTCTAGTATCTCCCTGTTTAATGCAGCACAACTTACCCTGATAAACGGACCATTTCTTCTCATACTATGGTAATGTATGGCACCCGCTATTTTTTCTTTCCCTGTTCCACTTTCTCCACGTATCAGGACGGTTGCATCTCTATCAGAAACGCTCTGTACGGTTTCAAGCACTTTTTTCATAGCCTCGCTTTTTCCAATAATATTGCCAAACTCAAACTCAGATTGTATCTCCCTTCTTAGACGATTTACTTCGGCAGTCGTATTTTTATAGTATAGCGCTCTTTGAAGTTTGATAATTAACTCATCGGTAGAAAATGGTTTTGCAATATAATCATATGCCCCTTCTTTGATAGCCGATACGGCACTTTCAAGCGTCCCATAAGCCGTCATG
>MHZD01000112.1 GCA_001828645.1 Planctomycetes bacterium RIFOXYC2_FULL_41_27
AATAATCGTATTGACAGCAATGCGTTCTGCAAGGTTTCTGCGTTTTTTGTCTTCAGAACTAATATCAGGTATAGACCGTTTTCTGTTAAAAAGCGTTTGTACATAACCACACGATTTTGCTTCTTCTATAACCGTATCTCTGTATTTTTTTACTCCGTGATATAAACTGAAATAGGCATTGATAAACTCCCGAGATTCTTCCAGGGTCAATCCGGTGTCCCTGGAAAGTCCAAATTCACTGAGTCCATAAATGATCCCAAAATTAACTGCCTTTGCATTCCGTCTCATCTCCGGGGTTACGCCTTCTATCGGTACGTTGTAAATGGCAGAAGCCACAACTGAATGAATATCCTTGTCCTGTTGAAATGCCGTTATCAAAGCAGCATCTTCAGAAAAATGTGCAAGAATGCGTAATTCTATCTGTGAATAATCAGCCGATAAAAAAAGAGTGTCTTTCTCAGAAGGAACAAAGGCACGTCGGATTTCCCTCCCAATATCAGTCCGAATGGGAATATTTTGAAGGTTAGGCTCACTGCTGCTGAGTCGTCCTGTGGCTGTCACTGTCTGATTGAACGAAGTATGTACCCTGCCTGTGCCCTGATTCATCATGTCCGGCAAGGCATCGACATACGTATTTTTTAACTTGGTGAGTTGTCGATATTCCAGCACTAATTTTGGCAAGGCATGACGCCATGCAAGGGTGCTCAGGACGTTTGCATCTGTCGATGAACCCGTTTTGGTTTTTCGCAAACGCGGCAATTCGAGCTTTTCAAAGAGAATTTCACTCAATTGCCTGGGTGAATCGATATTAAACTCGTGTCCGGCTGAAGCATAAATTTCCTTTTCGAGTTGCTGTAATTTTGTGGTTAACCAGCAGGACATCTCTTTTAAAACATGGGTTTCAAGTGATATCCCATTCCATTCCATCTCTGCCAAAACGTAAATCAGGGGAATTTCAATATTCTGGAACAGATGCCATAGTCCTTCTTTTTTTAGCAGTGGTTCTATGATATTTGCCAATCGGTATGCAACATCGGCGTCCTGACAGGCATATTGGCAGACCTTGTCAACCGCTACCCGATCCATCGTAATCTGTTCTTTCCCGGAACCAATTAATTCTGCTGTGGTAATTGTTTTATACGACAGATGCTCAATGGCTATGTCGTCCAGGTTATGATTTCTTTTCACGGGATTCAGTAAGTATGAGGCAATCATGGAGTCAAATGCAATTCCCTGTAAGTGAATATTATTATTTCTGAGCACGAGGAGATCGTATTTAATATTCTGACCAATTTTCTTGATGTTTTCGTCTTCTAACACTGCTCGTATTTTTGGAAGCACTGTGTTTGCATCCAAATGTTCTATTCCATTCGGTGTCATCAAAGGCAGGTAATACGCCTCCTTCGGCTGCCAGGAAAATGAGATACCCACAATCTGCGCCTGGAGTGGTTTGATGTTGGTTGTTTCCAGGTCGACAGCAAATACTTTCTGATTCTTTAATTGCTCGAAAAATTCATGGAACTTTTCGCCGG
>MHZD01000113.1 GCA_001828645.1 Planctomycetes bacterium RIFOXYC2_FULL_41_27
CGCTTTTTCCTAATAACATCATATTCCTCACTGATGGCGGCTTTCAGATAACACGTTACTAAGCGAATCGGTTCGCTTTTTATACCCAAATTGAATGGATAGACGAACATATTCGTCTATTTCTTCTTTTAAAGAATGGTGGGGTAGAGTTGATTACCTTGTAACATTACTTTGTTAAAAAGTGCCTGTAAAAAAATATTTTTAAGTCGTAAGTTGGATCGGACACAACTTATGACTTTTCAATGCTTTGCGACTAATATTTACTCTTGATTTATCACTTTATTCCTGCTATTAATTGCACTTGTGAACTTTCTGACCAATCAGCAACAGGAGCAAAGGATTTGAGTATCTTTGGCGCAAACATTTCTATACTCAATAAATTTCTTAAACACTTCTCCTCGTGTTTTAGCAAAAAACAAATGGCTATGTTTACCCTTGTCATTTATGCCCTGTTTAAAGACTACAAAAGAAACTCCCTTGATGCAATGGCAAAAGCAACTCATACCGATTATCAGAAATTTCAATACTTTTTTTCAGATTCAAAATGGGATATCCAGGCAATAAAACGCACAAGATTGGAAATCATTCAGAAGCAAAGAACTACCGCTTCCACAAAAGACGGGCTTCTTGCCATCGATGACACTGGTTGTCCTAAACCTTATGCAAAAAAGACTCAAGGCGCTAAGTACCAATACTGTGGACCTCTCAAACGAGAAGAGGTCTGTAATGTCGGAGTCGGCGCTGTCTTCGTCTCACAAGCAAAACACTTCCCTATCGACATAATACCGTATCTGCCTGCCTCTGAATTTCCCAGAGGAGAAAACAATTCTCAATTTAAAGACAAAATACAAATCGCCATTGAACTTTTCGACACATACTCAGAAAGCATCGACTTCTCCGGCACGGTCTTCGACTCATGGTATGCCGCAGCCAGGTTCCTCAAACACATCCATGAAAAAGACAAATTATTCTACTCTGAAATGAAATCAAACAGAAACATCTTCATGTACCATCCGGTAAAGAAAAAGCGGTGTTGTGTCAAACCAGATGAGCTCGTTACCCTCATCAAAAAACATTACTGCGATAAAATCAAATACGTAAAATTTAAAACCACGGATGGCTCTGAAGTTTCACATAAAACCTATTCGTTTGAGGCAAAACTTAAAGATTGTTATGTCCCCATCAAGTTTGTAGTCGTATTTGGCAAGTGGAATAAGGATGACGACAACAAGTATCATATCCTTATTACCAACAATCTCCGTGCCTCTGCCAAAATGGTCATCACAAACTACCTGCTCCGGTGGGGTATTGAACACTGTTTCAAGGAACTTAAAGACACTTTCTACTTTGACCACTACCAAGTTCGGCATATCAACAAGATTGATAGATACTGGAATCTCTGTCTTACCGCTTGGACTCTTACTTACTGGATTAAACAAAATGCCTACCTTGCCAAAATCCTTGAAACGAAACCCACCACCTTTAACGAAATCAAACAGGCGGTCAATTCCATTCTCGAATTCGCCTCTACCAGCGCCTTATCAAAGAACGAGAAACTTGCCGATGGCTATTTTAAAATTAAATCTAAACGACTTAAGAAAAAATTCGCTGCTTAATTTTTAACAA
>MHZD01000114.1 GCA_001828645.1 Planctomycetes bacterium RIFOXYC2_FULL_41_27
CACATCGCAGTCCTAAGCTCACTGGATATCTTTGGAATACAAGCTACAGCGGCTCAAAGCTATGCCATTGTTTTATGGGCCATCGGCATCCTTCCTTCCACACTTATGGGTTTTTTCTTTCTCTGGCGGGAAGGAATTGCCTTCCGTGAGGTAGTCAAACTGGAAGAAGAAATCGTCGAAGGAAAACTGGAAGAAATGGAAGGAATAACAGAAGACACAAAATAAAATGGTTATGTATCGTTTATCTAACTTTATAATGGCGGCCGTGATTTTGGAAATATTTTTATGAGGATAATGCCTAAAACAAACCCCCCGATATGCGCCCACCATGCTACACCCCCGCCATGAGCAGAAGAAATAGATGCGGCCCCGCTAAAGAACTGAATAAGAAACCAAAAACCCAACACGATGATTGCAGGTAATTCGATCATCTCCCAGATGATAAACAGGGGAATAAGAACAATTACCCGTGCCCTTGGGAAGGTAACCATATAAGCGCCCAGCACTCCAGCTATTGCCCCACTTGCCCCAACACAGGGGACTCCGGATTGCCTATTAAAATAAACATGTACAACGGCAGACCCAATTCCACAGATGAGATAAAATAGAATGAATTTGAAGCGCCCGAGTTTATCCTCGATATTATCGCCAAAAATCCATAAATACCACATATTGCCAATGAGGTGAATGAATCCTCCGTGAAGGAACATAAAACTGAGAAAAGGAAAATAGGTATTTATGAAAGTTGAACCTGGGATATCTGCGGAATAGAATACTTTGACAGGAATAACGCCAAATTGAAAGAGGAACGAATCCAATTGGCGCCGCCCTAAGGAGAGTTCGAAAAGAAAGACGAGGACGTTTAAAAGAATAATACTGACGGTAACAAACGGAAAGGTACCCGACGGATTTCGGTCACGGAGAGGTATCATTTACGTATAATTTAATAGGAATTTCAAAGTTTATAATAGGTGGTATCCAAATATACGTTCCATGACAGTATTAGGGTCAAGATTCTTAATATTTGGTTTTGTTTCATGGAAAAGATAAGTATTTTCCTGGTTATCAGTATAATTCACTGGGGTAACAAAGCCATTGTGACACATATCACACTCTTCTTTGACAAGGCAAACAGGCTCACCGGCGTTTTTGGTCTCCAGAAGACGTACCTCTCGCGGTGAGAGAGAGAACTCGTCATAGCAATAAATACAACAGCCTTTTTACCGCAGGAAGGACAGAATCTGGATTTACAGCTATGGGGCACTTTGATACTTTTTGTGCATGTGGGACAGACAAAGTGGTGGTAACCGAGAAAAGATGTTCTGCATACAAGGAGTCTGAGAACATTGACGATAATGCTGATTCTGACCAGGTGGTGGTATTTGAGAAAAAGTTTCCACCAGTTTCCATTGTCCGGGGGAAGAGTTCTAAGCTTTATGCTGTTACCACTGACACATTCCATAGGTATCATTTATACTTTACGAAAAGGGTAAATTCAAATAAAAAGTCGTTGGGTTTTGTCTTTTAAAACCCAACCTAATTTATTTTTCAATAGCCACTGTAGTTCTTAATGAAGATTCATTTCAACAATTTTTCGGTAATGATGACCGTAAATAGAAAGTCTGATAGCCAATGGTATCAATTCTGGTCTGTGAATACTTGTCCATAACAAAAGCTTCCAATAATGGAATCGCTCCTTTCCTATTATACCTAAATAGTAAATGGAACGAAGCAGTGATAAAGTATTCTTTATGCTCTTAGGAATATCGATCTTTAAAGGTTTATATTCAAGAAAAAGTGTCTTAATGCGATGATAATAATGCCTGGGAGAATAAATATATCGCATGATTTCCTTATAACCTTCTTGTAGAGTATCAAGATCCATGTTAGGAATAAAATTCGTAACACTGTCTACAACTTGAAAGCCCATTTGACCAAGCAAACGACCTTCCCTTTTCAGCCGTTCATGAAGCTTAGATCCCGTTGGAGCTTGAAGAATGGCAACATTCGCCATAACAATGCCACTTTTCTGAATAAAATCAATTTGTCGTTTGAAAATGGAAGGCGTGTCATTATCAAAACCAATGATAAAACCTCCTTGCACTTGCAGACCAGCTTGCTGTATACGTTTCACATCTTTCAAAAGATCTCTGTTCTTGTTTTGTTTTTTGCCACATTCGTCTAAGCTTTTCTCATCCGGTGTCTCGATTCCAATAAATACCATATCAAATCCTGCCTTGACCATTAATTGCATCAATTCCTCGTCATCGGCTAAATTAATGGAAGCTTCTGTATAAAACGTTGTTCCTATCTTGTTTTTTTTCCATTCGATTAACGCCGGTAACAGCTCAGTTTTAATATACCGTTTGTTTCCGATGAGATTGTCATCAACAAAAAATACAGAACCACGCCACCCAATGTTATATAAACTATTCAACTCGGCAAGGATCTGCTCAATAGTCTTGATGCGTGGCCTGTTGCCAAATAATGTCGTCACATTGCAGAACTCGCAATGGAAAGGACAGCCTCTCGAAAATTGTATACTCATTGAAGCATAATGTCTCAGATCAGTTAATTCCCATAAGGGAATGGGAGTCTTTTTGATGTCGGCAAATTCTGATGTCTTATATATGCGTTTAGCACATCCCCGTCCAAGATCGTCCAGAAAGTATGGGAGTGTCAATTCGGCCTCATTCAATACGAAATGATCAACCCCTTCAAACTGTTCATACTCGTTTATGAAGAGCGGTCCACCTGCAACGACTTTGACTCCTGCTTCTTTACACCTTTTAAGGGTTTGTTGTACTGATTTTCTTTGCACGGCCATGGCGCTGATAAAAACATAATCAGCCCAGAACAGGTCTTCTTCCGTGAGTTTCATCACATTCAGGTCGACTAAGCGTTTTGTCCATTCTACCGGTAGCATTGCAGCAACTGTCAGCAGACATAACGGTGGTGTGTTCGCCCTCTTATTTATGAATTTTAGCGCATGCTTGAAACTCCACAATGCATCGAGAAATTCAGGGTAGACCAACAAAATATTCATGGTACTGACTCCTTTATAATAATATTGTTATCTACCACAATGAAAGAATGGAAGCGTCTCAAGGTTAGACCTTTTTGAAATTTTCCAATTATTAATTTTGGGAACGAAATTAGGCTTATTGTTGGGCGTGGTTTTTTGGCTAATGAAAAAGATTCAAGGAGATCATACATTACAGAATGCTTATGGGGACTAATCATTCTGTTTATGCTTCTAAATGAGTTATCATACATTAGGTACCGAGGGCTTTGTCCTGTACGATGGCACAGCCTAAAAGTGTGATTGTATCTTAATATAATTTGGCGTATCTTAAAACTGGTAACTCAATCCTACAAAAAAAGTCCTTTCAGGTCTGGGTAGATCATCCGGTATAGATACGGGTCCTGGGTCACGATAGTCCTTGTCAAGCAGGTTGAATACTGTTCCCTGAACCTCCATGGTCTTAAAAAATTCTTTAGCAATAATAGAAAGATTGAGCAGGGCATAAGCAGGTAGATCGTCCCTGTCGTCATCTTCTTCTCTGGAACGCCTCCCACTAACAAAAGTACTCAGGTTAGTATTGACGTATTTCCAATAGTGTATATTTACACCAAAATTACCGTAGTGTTGAGCAACAAATGGCAAGTCATTCCCACGATTATCCTCTGGATTCTGAAAGGTATAGTTCATAAAGACGTAATTATCTTTTGCAATATCTACCTTTGTTTCCATCTCGACACCCTGTACGTGAGCATCTCCAGAATTTTCGTACACGCTAGTAGTTTGAATAGTTGGTAAGGTACGGAGGACAATGAGATCCTCGATGTCATTATAGAAATAATTAATACTGCTGGTAACATGTTTATTAAACTGGAAACTTAATCCTACCTCGTATGTTTTAATAGTTTCGGGATCTAAATCCTCATTCCCTTGAATGGCAGGGTTATTGGTGATAAACATCTCTATAAAGCTGGGTGCACGGAAGGCTTCTCCGTAAAGGACCTTGAGTGATGCATTCTTCATAAATGTCCATGTCAATCCCGATCGCGGACTGGTTGCCCCTCCAAAATCGCTATATTGATCATGCCTTACTCCTAGGGTGAGGTTTAAGGTATCGGTGACATCCCATGTATCCTGCAAATAAACCGACCATATCCTTCGCGTGGCTTCTTTTATCCAGGGGAACTCATCTGAAAAGTTCTGAATCGTATTCAAGGAAGTAGGATCCAGCGTTCCCGGATTAAAATTGGCTAAAAAGCGGATATTTGTTTGATTAATCAAACGATATTCCAAACCCACGGTAACGGTATTTCCATCAAACAATTCATAATCGAATGGAATCTCTGTGCCAACTATCTTTTCGCTCACCTTGCCATCACCAATAAATCCCTTCGGGAAGGTTTGAGTTCTACCAGCAGTATCTAGAATAGTTGCATTCTCTGGCAATGATTTGACGAAACTATCACTGTCAATTTGATCATAATAGATTCTGGGTTTTATCGTAAGTTTTTCCTCAATGATTTTTTTATATCCAACCTCACCAAATACGCGGTTATTTTCAAGGTGAGAACCGTCCGCTAGAGCAAATTGGGGTCCGATAAAAGGTTCCCAGTTTTTATTACTATACCATCCCAAAAAGTAAAAGTCCTTGTATGAAACCTTTAAATTCATGTCATATTCCTGCCTGCCGTCATGTACCTTTCCAGGGGCCTGCGAGGCATCAGGAAATGGTGGAGTAGGAAAGGCGTTGTCAAGGGTTGTTTGTCTATCACGTTCTACGGTACCATCAAAGCCGCTCGTCTGCCTATAGCGAGCCATCCCAGAGATACCAAACTCCCCGTAAGTCTTACCAAACAAGATATTTTCGTCATAGGTATCGAAACTCCCGTAACCACTGCTCACCCTTACACCGTCAATATCCTTTGCATCTTTGGTAATGATATTGATAACTCCCAAAAATGCATTTTCACCGTACACGGCAGACCCCGGTCCTCTAATGATTTCTATCCTTTTAATATTTTCAACAGGAAAATCATCAAATGTAGTAAAGGCTCCGCCTCGGAATGGATTATTTACAAAATGCCCATCGATCATCAACCTTATCCTGTTTGAGTCGCTTGAGGTGGCAAGACCCCGCACGGAAGGACCTACAATTCCGAAATCGGCAAATTTCAAAATTTCAAACCCTGGTACGATCCTCAAGATTTCTGCGAAGGTGCGGTATCCCAAATTCTTAATCTCTTCAGCCGTAATCACAGTAACGATACTCGGTGCCTTGCTAATAGGGGTTTCTCGTCTTGTCGCAATGGTTACTTCTTCCACAGAACCAAACCAAATGGCTTCTGTTAAAGATTCTTCTGCTAGAGCACTAGAGTCAAAAGACGGATTATTTCCATCCTTACCTGAAGAGGTCTGAGCAAGGTGAGTCGTTTCTGTGCCTTGGGCGAGAATTGTGGAAGAATTTAAATTAAAAAAGTTTTGTGAAATGCCTGCAAACAGGAGGAGAAATAGACAGCTTTTTGTCCACTTGATCATATAAGATAATCCCTGAATCTACAGCGAATATCTTGAATCAAATAAAAGACGTTCTTAAAGCATTTTAAATGTGCAAAAACACTGTTTTCTAGTTATATATTTGCGCATTATTGCCTTATGCCAAATGCTGTTAATTAAAATATTACTTAAAGCTTTTAATGACGAGATACTTTCATTAGTTTATTCAGAATACATGGTTTAAATTATACAGAAGTTACCATCGAACGGTTTTCGCAAGCACTTTATAATAGGGGAAATTTCTTCCAGGGCATTCTGTCTCTCTGAAATGCCTGTGCATAATTATATTTTCTGAAGGGATACGACACCGGTCCTGGAGGTACCCTACTAATGCCGAAAGTGAAGCCATTTGGGCCGTTGTGGGATAACTTCCGTTGAAGTTTCCCACAAGGCATATTCCGATGCCGTAATGATTGTATTCCTGAACGCCAGCATGTGCTCCATCTATCTGATTTATCCATCTACTGCCTATCTCAATCTCTCCATCGCGAGAACCATGACCGTTCCCTATCACAAAATGATATCCCAGTCCATTTTCCCAACCTCTTTTTTCCCGGTGATATTTATCAAATTCAGTAGCGCAGCCAGATGGCGAGGCGCTGTGATGAATGACAACGTATTTCCAGTCCCGTACGAAATAACGATCCAGTTGACTGCTAATATAAGGTTCTACTTTTTTTGGGGGCTTCATGGTAATGATCGGTTTGAATGCGGGCGGGGCGTAACAACCGCATAAATAAAAGATGGTAAGAAAAGACAGGGAAATACAATATTTCCACCGAAAGTGCATGGACAGCCTCCTGAAATGATGTTCGATTCTTTCATGCAAACCTAATAAGTCCTATCTAACTGGGGAAGTATACCATAAGCGTGTTTTTTGTCAAAAAGAATCTGAAACTAATTTATTAAAATTTGTAAATGGCAATTTTCTCCTGTTGACATAATATGCAATAATTATTAAGATTAAATCATGATAGAAAAATACCTACATCAGCATAGTTTAAAAATTTTCACCGTTTTTTGGTTTATCCTCGCCTTTCTTTCCCAAATCTCATTTCTTTCTCCTCAAATTTTTGCCAAAGAAAACAAGGTCGTCATTATTCAGAGTCAACAAATTGCAGCCTATAGCGAGGCAATTAAGGGGTTTGAAGAAGGATGCAAGGGAAAAAACATCTCCATAAATGCAATCTATAACCTGAATGGAGATGCAGACGAAGGCAAAAGAATTATTCAAAATATCAAAGACAACGAATTCGAACCGGATCTCATCTTAGCCGTAGGCGTACTTGCTGCAACCCTTGTAAAAGAGCAATTTACCGATGTTCCCATTATCTTCTGTATGGTTATCAATCATAAGCGTTTTAATTTACAGGGCGCCAATATAACGGGTATTTCTTCGGAAGTATCGGTAGAAGATCAATTCGCTATTCTAAAAGAGCTTCTTGGCGCACGTAAGAATGTAGGGGTCATTTATGATCCTACAAAGACCGGGAATATTGTCTCGGAGGCAGGCCGCGTGATAAAAAAACTTGAATTTAATTTCATTAAAAAAGAGGTCACATCGGAAAGTGAAGTTACACCGGCGCTAAAAAATATGATCGATAAAATTGATGTCTTATGGATGATACCTGATAGTACGGTCATTACAAAGACCTCACTCAATGCTATCTCGAAAATACTTTTAAAACATCACCTGCCTATATTCTGCACTTCGGATGCACTAGTGAAGGCAGGGGCGCTGGTTTCCGTTTCGCCGGATTATACGCACACGGGACTTCAGGCAGCCAGAATGGCACAAACGTTATTGAACAACCCCTCGACAACTTCACTCGGCATTACGCAGCCGGACAAATTGAAGTTGACCTTAAATACCCAAACGGCGGAAATAATCGGGGTAAATCTCGCATCTTTTCAATCTCATCCAGATGTAGTTTTGTATCCTTAGTTTTTTTGGTTGGATATTTATATGTTTAGTCTTCGTACTAAACTTATCCTCTTTATGGGTATACTGATAATCATTATCGGAATACTCATTTGTCTCTTCTTTTTAATCCATTCAAAAAGACAACAGGAAGAGTCGCTGAGAAAATTAGGTACGTCTCTTGTTACACTGCTCGCTCAGGACAATGAGGTCAAACATGCGCTGAACTACACACAGTCGGCATTTCTTGATGCTCCAATCAAAAAGGTCCAGGCGCTCGACATGGAAGAGGAAATTGGTTACTGGCGTATATCAAATAGTAAAACAGTCATGGTCGAAGAGAATGCTTCGTGGCTAAACATCCAGATGAAAGAAATTCCCACCAGGCATGGCTACCAAAGTTCAGATATACAGCTTACCCATCGCATGATTACCTCTTCTGGCGAGACTTTTTATGATTTTTCAATCCCTGTTGTTGAAAAGCAGACCTTTTCTGAAGAAGCATTTGCAGCGCAACTTTTGGGCGAAATACCTGCAAAAGCAGAACAAAAGATTTTAGGTTTCGTACAAATCGGCTTATCCCCACACAAATTGAATGAAAGAATTCACAAGATTATTCTGCGAAGCATTATTCCTATGGGAGTGTGTATCGTTTGTGGAGGGATATGCATTACGTTCTTTTTTACAAAATACTTTGTTTCTCCCATACGACACATGGCGAGTATCACCCTCGATATCGCCAAGGGAAACCTCACACGCACGGTGGACATCCACTCCCGAGACGAAATTGGGCAGCTGTCTTTAAGTTTCAACCAAATGACCAAGGCGCTCAAGGCGTCTTATGACGAGAAAGAAAAAATTATGGCGCAGTTACGGGAAAATGTTAACAACCTGTCCAACGCAAATAAAGAATTAGTCAAAATAAATGAACAGTTGAATGAGGCACAAGAACGCCTTGTACGTTCGGAAAAATTGGCCATCGTTGGTAAATTGGCATCGGGCGTAGGGCACGAATTGAGAAATCCGCTGGGAGCCATCAGGAACGCACTTTTTATCATAAAAAAGAAGAGCGGCAATACTTGTATATCAAACGATGTCCAGAAGTTTAATAAATTAGTAGAAATCGTTGAGAAAGAAACAGACCGAAGTATAAAAATCGTCAATGACCTTTTGGGATTTTCAAGGACGGCAAAACCTACAGTATCTCCCACAAATATTTGTTCTATTATTGAATCTTCTCTTTCAAGACTTAAAATACCTGATAAAATTAATAAAGCTGTTCAAGTGGAAGATACCCTGCCCTTGGTTGCTGTCGATGCTAACCAGATCGAGCAGGTATTAATAAACCTTATTCAAAATGCCCTGGATGCCATGCCCAAAGGCGGTTGGTTAACTATCCATGCACGAAGAGAAAATAACTTTTTAGCGGTTACAATAACTGACACAGGGTGTGGTATACCCGATACTATTAAAAATAAAATATTTGATCCGCTGTTCACCACAAAACCCAAAGGGATGGGGCTGGGACTGGCCATAAGTTCCAACATCATTCAAAGGCATGAAGGGTCTATTGATTTAAAGAGTACGGAAGGAGAAGGTGCAAGTTTTACCGTTAAATTACCTATCACTAAAACATAAGGGACAAAAAATGATACAAGAAATACCGAGTAAAACCCGCATCATGCTCGTAGATGACGATACTTCAATTTTACAAACTACAGCTACGATACTGGAGGAGGAAGGATACGATGTCTTGACTTGCAGTGGGGGGAAAGAGGCTATTGATAAATTTAATGACAGCGTCTTTGGAGTCATACTGGATATTAATATGCCAGACATGTCCGGACTGGACGTCTTTGAGATTATCAAATCCAAAAATCAGTATGTCCCCATTATTTTCCATACAGGATATGATGAAAGAGAAAAAAGGATCGACATCCGCAAGCACTTTCGACCACATGCCTATGTGGTTAAGGGGAGCGATCCTGAGCAACTCCTCGATACGGTCGCAGGCGCAGTGGAATCGTACAAAAATATCGTAGAAAACGTTAAACTCAATGAAACCCTCAGGGAACGAAA
The DNA here is from genome assembly GCA_001828645.1 of Planctomycetes bacterium RIFOXYC2_FULL_41_27. Taxonomy (GTDB): domain Bacteria; phylum Planctomycetota; class Brocadiia; order Brocadiales; family Brocadiaceae; genus Wunengus; species Wunengus californicus. The sequence goes on from MHZD01000114.1 coordinate 9,576, forward strand.
TAAACTAATCGAAGAATTCAATCACTCTCTGGAAGATAAGGTAACAAAGCAGGTCGAAGAAATTCAGAGGACCAGCCGTTTAAAAAGGTACGTCTCTCCACAAATTGCCGAAAGCATTATTTCTAATGGAAGCGATAAATATCTGATCAATGCCAGAAAATTATTGACGATATGCTTTGCTGACCTGAAAGGTTTTACCGAGGCATCTGAGAGTATGGAGCCGGAAGATACCATAAATTTATTAAACGAATATTTTACAGAAATGACCAAAATTATTTTTACCTATG
>MHZD01000115.1:0-975 GCA_001828645.1 Planctomycetes bacterium RIFOXYC2_FULL_41_27
CAACTCTGTTCTTTTATTGGCAATGGATGTGGACTTAAACAGATTCCCCAGAAAAGGTATATCCCCCAGCAGGGGTATTTTGCTGATACTTTTTTCGTTTTTTTGTTCAATTATTCCACCCAGACTTACGGTATGTCCACTCTTTATCACAAGAGACGTTCCCGCCTTGCGGGTACTAAAGGTCGGTGAAGTACTAACTCCTGTAGTTGTTGTTTCGGCATTACTCACCTCTTGTTTTATTTCTAAAGTTACAAAATCATTTTCTCCAATATGAGGAGTTACGGTAAGGATGATACCCGTATCACGATACTGTACCTGCTCAAAGACAACATCGGTACCTTGAGTCGCACCAGAGCTTGTAAGAATAGGCACTTCGCTACCAACCTGTATATTTGCAGGCTGTTCATCTCTAACGAGGATATGCGGTGCAGATAATATCTTGGTATTAGAATTTGTCGCTAGGATATCCATCAGGATTTCAAAATTCCCTTTCGTAAAACTTATAGCCGGTGTATCGGCTGTCCTTTGGAGGTCTCCAAATCCGAATAGATTAGTGTTTCTCATTTTTAATGACCACTCTGTACCGTAATCCAAAGTACTCTTAAGATCAACTTCTAAAATCAGCACTTCGATAAATACTTGCTGAGGAGTTGCGTCTATAGCCTCTATAATCGCTTTAATACCTCTATAATCAGTTGGCAGTGCCTTCACGACAATGGTATTTGTTTTTGCATCGGCAACGATCTTCATTGCCTCAAGCTGTTTCTTCCCCAGCGGTTTGGGCTGCGCAGCCATTTTTTCATTGTAAATCTGTGTTAGAACAGGCACAATCGTTTCGGCTTTTTGATGTTGCACTTTATATACATATATTTTTAGCTCTTCTTCTAACTCTGATGGAGGAACATCTATATTTTTTATCCAAAGGTCGATTTTCGGTAAGAGTTCCGGTACTCTGGTGACGATTAACATCTTGTT
>MHZD01000115.1:1020-1437 GCA_001828645.1 Planctomycetes bacterium RIFOXYC2_FULL_41_27
TTTTCCTCCCATAGATTGTGCAAGGGCGGCAAGATCTTTTGCCATATTTCTTGCATCGACATATTTGAAATCATAAAATTTTACGGCTTTCCCAGCAAAGAATGGGACATCAAAGGTTTTTACTAAGGTAAGTAGTTTTTCCATATTTGAGGCAGTTTCGATGAGTATGATATACGGAGAGTCGGCGTGGGTAACTATATTTCCAATCCCAGTCATAAATGGTTTTATAGTAGCATTCAAATTCTTTGGGTTTTCGTATTGAAGAGGCACTATTTGAATCATTATATCTTTACTCCACTGGGGAATTTTATCCCCGGAAATAACAATATTTGTTTCCTGCCTGGATTCTGCCTTAGGAAGTACTCTATAGAGATCACCGTCCTTTATTATTGCAAAATCATACACATAAAGCAGTGT
>MHZD01000115.1:1510-1602 GCA_001828645.1 Planctomycetes bacterium RIFOXYC2_FULL_41_27
TTATCTAAAATATAGTTAACGTTAAGAATCTCGCCTAAAATAACCTGTAAAACATCCTTTATTTCTGCGTTATCAAAATTTAAAGCGACATC
>MHZD01000116.1 GCA_001828645.1 Planctomycetes bacterium RIFOXYC2_FULL_41_27
AGTAAATTCAGCCCTGGACACAGGGGAGATAGAGGTATATTCTGATACCGTAGAGATATTAAATAAATCAGAAACTCCGCCATTTGAGGTTATGGATGAGAGTAAGGTAGCGTTGGAATTACGCCTGAAGCATCGTTACCTCGACCTGCGACGTCCCATAGTGCAAAAGCGATTGATCTTCCGACATAAGATATGTCAAACAATACGTGAATATCTCGACCGTTTGGATTTCGTCGATATTGAAACACCTGTATTGACAAAGAGTACGCCTGAAGGTGCAAGAGATTACTTAGTGCCCAGCAGGGTCAATCTCGGAAAGTTCTATGCATTGCCCCAATCACCTCAGCTTTTCAAGCAAATCCTTATGGTAGCGGGCTATGATCGCTACTTTCAAATTGTACGTTGTTTTCGCGACGAAGACCTCCGGGCGCAGCGGCAGCCTGAGTTTACACAAATGGATATGGAGATGTCTTTCGTAGACGAAAGTGATATTATCCAGGTCATTGAGGGACTCATGGCCACAATTTTTGATAAGGTTCTTGGGAAAAAGGTTGTTACCCCGTTTCCCAGTATTTCTTATAAAGAGGCCATGACTTCTTACGGCTGTGATGCCCCCGACCTGCGTTTTGGCATGAAGATAAAAGACGTATCCGATATCGTCCAGAAATCGGATTTCAAGGTGTTTTTAGACACCATTAAATCGGGTGGGCAGGTGCGCGGAATCAATGCCGCCGGATGCGGTAATTATTCAAGAAAAGATATTGATGATTTAACAGCGTTTGTTGGCCAATTCGGGGCAAAGGGACTTGCATGGTTCAAAGTAGAAGAAACTGGTTTGACCTCTTCGATAGCAAAATTCTTTCCGATCGAGGTCCAGCAAAAAATACAACAGTGTATGGATGCGAAAAAAGGAGATTTGCTCCTTTTTGTTGCCGATAAACCAAAGGTGGTGTCCCAGTCGCTCGCACAATTACGGCTGCATTTAGGGCATAAAAACAAACTCATTGATATCAGTGCATTTAATTTTTCGTGGGTTGTGGATTTCCCGCTCTTTGATTATAACGAGGAGTTGAAACGTTATGAGGCGCTCCATCACCCATTTACTTCTCCCCATCCCGATGACTTTTCGTTTATGGAAGAAAGGCCGTTGGAGGTGAAGGCGCGCGCATACGACCTGGTGCTCAACGGCGTGGAACTAGGCGGTGGAAGTATTCGTATTCACAATCCTGAGGTGCAAAAGAGGGTTTTTCGGCTGCTCGGTATAGACGATGAGAATGCATACAAAAAATTTGGGTTCTTGCTTGATGCGCTGAAGTATGGAGCTCCTCCTCATGGAGGGATTGCGCTTGGGGTAGACCGCATGGTTACATTATTATTGCAGCTTGACGATATTCGCGAGGTAATCGCATTTCCCAAAACACAAAAAGCTACATGTCTCATGACAGATGCCCCATCAGAAGTCGATGCGCAACAGTTGAAAGAATTAGGCATACGGATTGTATAAATAAGATTAGAGCTAAGAACTAAGAACTAAAAATTAAAAACTGATAAACGGATTTTAAATCCAACAAAGAAAGACCAATGAAAAAACAATTACTCATGTTGCTTATCGGCGCTACCTGTGTGGTGTTTTTGGCCTCCATAAGTTTTTTTATATACTTAAAACGTCTACACCGCGCCAAGGCTTATTTCCAAACGGTGGGAGAATATGTACAACAAGGTAAACTGGATGACGCTATTGCCATCTTGAAAGACACCTTGAGCAAGAACCAGCGCATTGCAGAGGCCCACGCTGCCCTGGGGATGATTTACAATAAAAAAGACATGCTCGACGAGGCGCTTTCAGAACTGAAAACGGCATTGAACATGAAGCCCGATCTGATTAATATCTATCAGGAAATGTATCTGATTTATAAGAAGAAGGGCATGGAAGAGGAGGCTAAAAGCGCCTTGAATTCTTACGAAAAACTCAAAGGGAGCCGGTAAAATTTATTGTGCATGGCTAGCGCAAAATGTTAATATTAAAGAGTATGTGAACGAAGAGGAAGAAATATGAAAGAATCTTTAAGGTATTTACAAAACGCAAAAGAAATACTCGCTCGTATTCAAATAGAAGATGATGATTATGCAGATATTAAACCTGTGCGAGAAGCATTTGGCACGGCTTATTTGGCAATATTAGAAGCGATCAATGAAGCATTACTGAAAAAAGGATTGAGCAGAAAATATCTGCCGAAATCAGTTGATGGATACCGGAGTGCATTGCAGAAATATTATCGTGCATACAACGGCAAGCTTGCGAAAAAGCTTGAGCATCTCTACGATACTTTGCATATTGCGGGATACTATAGGGGACTTATCTATAATGCTAATGTAATAAAAGAATACCTTAAAGTCACAAAGGAATTCATAGACAAGTTCAAATAGCGATTTAGGGAGAATTAATGTATTTTCTGATGGGAAAAAATCTTGTAGCATTTTTCATCTTTATCCTCGTTGGCATGTTACACATGCCAATCCTGTTTGCAGACCGAGATGATGAAGCGAATAAATTGTACCTCGACGCATATAATTTGTACAAACTGGGCAAAATAGATCAATCTCTGGAAATTTTGAAAAAAGTCGTAGAGATTAATCCGGATCATGCTGAAACGCATTTTGGCATGGGAAGTATCTACTTCAGACAGAACATGTTTGATGATGCTGTTAAGGAATTTACGAAGGTCACCAAGATTAAACCGGAATATGTCGAGGCATATCAAAGACTGTGGCTGGCATACAAAAAACTAGGGATGAACGACAGGGCCGAGGAGGAACTTTTAAAATACAAAAAATTGATTGAGGAACGTATGCAGACTATGGGTGGGGATTCTTCCCAGGTGGCAAAACCTGTCTCGCCACCCCCACAACGAGAAGAACGGGTTGCGGAGACCAAACCTGCAGAAACAAAGGTTGAACCTTATCGGCCCCCAGAGACACGACCTCCCGAAAAAACTGTTCCAGAGACGAAAGTTGCTGAAACCAGACCATCGGAAGTAGAAACCGAGCTGGGAAAATCAATCGTAGTAAAACCAGTAGCGCCTCCCATGAAGGAAGAATACAGACCGCCTGTTGTTGCGCCAGCGCCTCCTGTTGTAGCGAGGCCGGTTGAACCAAAACAGGTTGAACCTCCCAAACCACCTCAGGAAATGAAATCTGTCACGAAGCTCGAAGAATACAAGTCGCCATATATAAAGGTGGATAAAAAAGATCCTGCCTATAAAAATCTTTTTAAGCCATTTAAAAAAATGGGTTCGACCTTGTTTCGGAGCCCTCAAAAAAAGAGTGGCGCTGTGACGGAATTGCAGAGGACGTATGTTGGTAAACTGATTAAGGGCTTCTTGTACTACATTGTAATTGTGCAAATCTGGTTGGGTATCGTTGCCTCTTTTTGTATATATTTTTTAAAACCAAAGGGGAATAAGTTATGAAAAAGTGTCCTTATTGTACAGAAGAAATCAAGGACGAAGCGATTAAGTGTCGTTTTTGCGGTGAGTTTTTAACCCCTCAAACCGCTGATCAGGGGAAGTCGGCCTCGCAGACAAAACCAGAAGTCAAGCCGCAACAAAAGACACAAGCTCCACCGGCTGAAAGGTCAAAGATTGAGACTAAGAAACCTCAAAAAATGACATCACCGACGGTGGAAAAGGCAAAGAGTCCGGAAGTAAAACCTGCCGCAGTAGCCACGGTACGGGCTGGCGTTGAAATGAAAGAGGCAATGGAAGAGAAAACCGTTGCCCCTAGAGAAGAACCCGCTATTGCTGGTAAAAAAAAGAAAAAAGACTGGGTTTTAATAATTGCTATTATTGTCTTTGGTATTTTGTTGCTGGTAATACAGTTCAGCAAACAGTTAGGTATCGAGGGTTTTCCTTAAGGCTTATACCGATCTTGCCCAGTATTACCGGAATAATGGCATATCTTTTGATTCAGAGAGGAGTGTCGTAACAATTCGGGTAACATTCTCTGTATCACCCCCTATGTAGCGTACCTTATTTTCCCGATCCAGTAAAACCATGGTGGGTATAGCCCGTATATGGTATAAGCTTGGAATTGAACCCTGCCAGCGTTTCGCATCAAAAATCTGCGGCCATTCAACCTCAAACTGCTTTACAAAACCGCGTAAATCCTCAATGTCATCATCCAGGCTTACGCCAATGAACTGAACCCCTTTCCCTTTGAATTTAGTGTACATTTGTTTTACATTGGGAAATTCTTGTATACAAGGGTCACACCATGTAGCCCAGAAATTGATGATAATGACATTTCCTTTATATTTTGAAAGATCGATCGGTTTCCCATCAACGTCTGTTACATTAAATGTTGGTGCTTCCGCGCCTATTCGTAGTGTCCCACTCAATTCACTGCCAAAGGCATCGGCTGCCCTGGGCTCAATCAGCCGCAATTCAGAAACAACCTCTTTTGCAGTTGCTACGTCTCCTTTTGCTAAAAGAGCCTTTGCCTTAAAATATAATGTGCGTGCCTTAAAATTTTGATTTACATCTCCCTGACTCAGCACAGTATCAAAGCATTTGATTGCCTCATCAAAATTGTGCATCTCATTATGCGCAGCACCCATGAAAAATTTTGCTTCCAGCGCCTCTTCTGTTCCGTCGTACTTTCCGATCAAAGTATTCAGATCATTCAGTGCCTCGTTATAGTATTTCTTTGCATCGGCAGACTTCATTTCTGTAAGACTGCTTAAGTTTTTTCTGATAATCTCTAACTGTTTTGCTGCAGTAACGTCGTGTTTCAATTCCCTGGCATGGACTGAGTATCCTGCCCAGATAAAAAAAACAGATATTGTTGCGGTTAAACCTAAAAGACTCCTTTTTTTCATAATGACCGGCTCCTCGTATATACTTAAAGACACCCCTTTTAACAAAATAATATCTTAATGTTAAGTATTTTTAGTAATTGATATTCTTCGGCTATATTATATTTTCGAAAGATGATTGAGCGCTCTGATTTAATATATGGAACAAATCAAAGAAATTAATTTGTTTTTAGATATTACCATGAGTTCTCCTTATAATGCAAGAGTCATTTCTTGCATTACCGTTCTTGGGTTAAGAACAAGTTTTCTATTGCCTTAGTTCCAGAAAGACGAGTATATTTTCATGAAGATTGGGAAAGAAATTTGGAAAATTTACATTGCAAACGTATACACTTTCGTTTTAGAATTCTAAACTATACAGATTGTTCATTCATTAAAACCATGAGGAGTATGCTGAAAATGAAAAAAAAGACAACGATATCAATTCTTTCTCTCATAACGTCCTTTGTGTTCCTTACGAGTGGCATTTTTGCCGATCCCCTGAAGCTCGACGTAAAGGAGTACGTGCTCAAAAACGGTTTAAAATTACTTATGCTGGAAAAGCACGATGTGCCTATTGTGTGTCTTCGGGTGAATTATAAAGTGGGGTCGGTGGATGAACGACCGGGAATTACAGGAGTTTCCCACCTCTTTGAACACATGATGTTCAAGGGGACAAAGATATTTGGTACAAGGGATTACAATGCAGAAAAACCTTTGCTCGATAAGGAAGACGAACTGGTCATGAAAATCTCCGCAGAGAAATATAGGGGAGACGCCGCCGATAAGAAAAAAATTGCATCACTTGAAAAGGAATTGGAAGAAGCGAGAAAAAAACTCAGGGATTTGGTAGTGAAAGATGAAGCCTTTTCGTTATATTTACGGCATGGGGGTTCCGGCCTTAATGCAGCAACTGCTGCTGACGGCACGTACTATTTTTGTGACCTTCCGGTAAACAAATTGGAACTGTGGGCATTTATAGAATCTGACAGGATGAAGAATCTTGTACTCAGGGAATTTTATTCTGAACGGGATGTCGTTATGGAAGAAAGGCGGCTCAGAACGGAAAACAGCCCATTTGGTTTGTTGATTGAACAGTTGAATGCGGTAACCTTTATTGCCCACCCGTATCGTTGGCCAACCATTGGGTGGCGGTCAGACGTGCAGAATATTACCAAGGCTGAAACCGCAGAATATTTCAAGAAGTACTATGCCCCCAACAATGCTGTAATCGTAGCAGTGGGGGATTTTAATCCTGCCGACATGATAAAACTCGTTGAACAGTACTTTGTCGATATTCCAGACCAGTCAGCGCCTCCTCGTGTGAAGACCGTAGAACCCGAACAGAAAGGGGAACGGCGCGTAGAGGTCGAATTTGAGTCGAATCCCTATATTGCTATCTCATATCATATCCCAGGAATTGGGCATCCAGACCTGTATGCGTTGGACGTGCTAAGTTCGCTTTTTTCGGATGGACGGACTTCTCGGTTGTATAAATCTCTGATTGAAGAAAAGCGAATTGCCGTCATGGCGCATGCCTATGACCAAATCGGAAAATATCCCGATACTTTTACTTTTATTGCGGCGCCTCGTGCGCCGCATACGGTTGCAGAAGTAGAGTCTGCCCTTTATGGAGAAATTGAAAAACTAAAAAACACCCCGCCGTCTGATTGGGAATTGCAGAAGATCAAAAATCAATTGGAAGCGGATTTTATTCGAGACCTGAATTCAGCAGCTGGGCTTGCGAATGAAATAGGACATTTTGAGGTTCTTTCCGATTGGCGGTACATTAATACCTTCATGGATAAGATAGCGCAGGTAACCGCTGATGACGTAATGCGAGTAGCAAAGAAATATTTAACGAAGAACAATCGCACGGTGGCTATACTGGTAAAAAAAGAAAATAACAATAAGACGAAAGAAGCGAAGGAAGACAATAATAAGCCGGGAAAAGCGACAGCCACCTATTAATTTCGAATTGTGTTTAAATTAATCCCCCTTAGAAAAGGGGGAGAGGGGGTTGTAAAATAGCCAAGAAAAAACACAACCCCCTGAATCCCCCTTTGTTAAGGGGGACTTAAACGGAATAATTTAAAAATCTGAACCTTTGGAGATTTTAATGTGAACATGCATAAATATTTTGTATTTCCTGTTGTATTCATGGCATACGTACTTTCTCTTACCTATTCCTCCGGTCTTTACGCACAATCCCAGGAGGGACACGAACGCGTTGTAGCTCCTTCGGTTGGGAAACCAGAATCAGAAGGGGCAAAAATCGTTTCGGGTTTCAAATTCAAGTCCCTCAATTTTGTCCCTCCGAAAGTGGATAGGGCTGTATTAGAGAATGGTATGATTTTGTATCTTTTGGAAGACCATGATTTGCCCATATTTAATATTACAGCCCGTATCAGAACTGGCGCAATTTATGAACCTCAAGAAAAGGCTGGACTGGCAAGTTTGACTGGGTTTGTAATGAGAAGCGGTGGTACAGTATCCATGCCCTCCGATAAGATGAACGAGGAACTCGAATTCATGGCGGTATCTGTGGAAACCGCCATTGATCGTGAATCCGGCAGTGCAAACTTATCCGCGCTCAAGAAAGACATTGACAAAAGCCTGAAAATATTTGCGGATGTGCTTATGAACCCCGCCTTTCCGGAAGACAAGATAAGAATGCGGAAGGATGAGGTTGTTGAATCCATTCGTCGCGAGAATGACAACCCCACACAAATTGCACACAGGGAATTTCGCAAGATTATGTATGACAGCAAACACCCTTACAGCAGAAAGGTTGAAGGGACATTGGAATCTATTGAGAAGATTACCAGGGATGATATGGTCGCTTTCCACAAAAAGTATTTCCATCCCAATAATATTATCCTTGGTATTTCAGGCGATTTCAACAAGGACGAGATTATCAAGAAACTGAATACGGTATTTGCAGGTTGGAAGAAAGAGGGAATTCAATTTCCTGAAGTACCCAAGGTCGATAGCCGCTTTGAAAAGGCTGTGTTTTACGCGTATAAAGATATCAATCAGGCGAATGTAATCATGGGACATCTGGGAATTCACCGAAAGAGTCCCGATTATTTTCCCGTCATGATTATGAATTTTATCCTGGGCGGTGGCAGCTTTACGGCACGGATTCCCGGCAGGATCCGTTCGGATGAGGGACTTGCCTATTCTGCTTACAGTGCTTTTCAAACTTCGAGAGATATTGGTGTGTTCTTTGTATCGTGCCAGACCAAGTTAGAGTCGACCAGCCGCGCCATCTCTATTGCGCTTGAGGAACTTGAAAAAATTCGTAAGTCACCGATTGATAAAGAGGAGCTAACGCAGGCAAAAGAAACCTTCATGAACCAATTTGTCTTTCGGTTTACGACCAGCGCAAGTATTGTAGGGCAAAAGGTCGATATTGAATACGAAGAACTGCCTTTGAACTATCTCGAAACCTATCTGGGTAATGTGCAGGCCGTTACCCATGAAGACATTCAGCAGGTTGCCAGGAAATATTTGCATCCGGACGAGATCAAGATCCTTGTAGTTGGCGATAAAGATAAATTTGACAAACCGCTTGACAGCTTTGGAAAGGTTAACGTTATAGAGCTGAAATAAACATAATTGGACACGAATGGACGCGAATTAAAACGAATTCTAATTTAACTTATATTTTTTTATTCGTGCCTATTCGTATAAATTCGTGGCTGAATTATTATAAATAAAACACGATGGAAATTAAGACCGTTGCCTTAGAAATACCCGAAGGCGCCAATATTATCATTGGCCAGACCCATTTTATCAAAACGGCTGAAGATTTATATGAGGTCATGGTCAATGCCGTACCGGGCATTAAATTCGGTGTTGCCTTTTGTGAGGCGTCAGGTCCATGTCTTGTCAGGGCTGAAGGGAACGACAGCGCTCTCAAAGAAATTGCTATTCGGAATGCCGCTAACATCG
>MHZD01000117.1 GCA_001828645.1 Planctomycetes bacterium RIFOXYC2_FULL_41_27
ATCTGCCGCCTTTGTGAATATTCCACCTCCTACCCTAGCAAACAATGCCTGGGAACTGGCGCCTATACCGAAGCACGGCAGTATCATTGCCATGTCAAGTAATGAGAAATTGGTAAACTTACGGAACACAAAAAACCATAAGGAAATGTCCAAAAGCCCCATACCCACAACTATCAGCCCCATTACGGCGCCGCTTCTGAATGCAACCTGGAGTCCCTGGTTCAGAGATTTCCTTGCGCCTTCAGCCGTCCTTGAACTGGCGCTGGTGGCTGTCTTCATTCCAAGGAAACCTGCAAGTCCTGACAGGAAACCACTGGTTAAGAATGCAAAAGGCACTACCTTTGATTGGGAGTGTAGTCCAAAGGAAATTAAGAGAAGGACAAGAAATGCGCCAATAAAAAATATACCTACGACCCTGTATTGCTGCCGCAGGTAGGCATAAGCGCCTTCTTTGACATGACCGGCTATCGAAATCATTGTTTCGTTTCCTTCGGGCGCCTTCATGACTTCTTTGTAGAACTTTCGTGCATAAAAAAGGGCAAACAGTGCACCAATCGGTGCAATCCACCATAATTTGGGTATCGAGTGTGATGTATCTGCCGCTGCCTTATGCACAGGAGCTTCCAGTTCAAAAAGAGGCGTGTCTTTTTGAGTGGATTCTCCAAGTTCAAACATGGGCTTTTCTGCACTGGTCTTAAGCGCAGTTTGCGCCTGGACATTGCGAGAAAATAATCCCGACCTTGATGCCCCAAGGATCAGGATAGTTAGCATTAACAGTATCATTATAATGCTAACACGCTTGTTTCTAAAAATAGGTTTAGATTTACGTAAAAAACTATTCATCGACTTGATTTTTTCTCCCTTCTCTTTTCTAAACTTTGTTGATACATAACTAAAACTTCACTTCACTACCAAATGTCTCACTTCGGCATACTTTGTAAAAATTCCTTCTTCCTCTCGATGGCGCTCATAAATTCATTTACATTGGTCGAAGTATCATCCGGATGATTTGCACGATACGTCTTCCATTCATTCAGGGCTAACTCTGCATATTGGAACGCCTTATCGATATCTCCCTCTTTTTCAGCACACAGCGATGCATGCCACAAGGCATGGCAAATAGTCCTTTCTATAGCCAAAACGTTATGCAATTTTGGGTCATGCAAAAGCGCCCTTCGTAACCAATAAAGCGATGCTTCGTAATTATCCTCTCCGTCTTCTTGCTTTAATTGCTCTCTATAATACGCTGCATATTTAAAGAAACGCTGGTCAAACAAGTGCAAATACATATGCCCAAGCTCAAAGAACAGATCACCGCTCGTGGGGTTTTTAACCGTTCCTTTCTTTGCAAAGTTTAATCCCGTATGAATCCATTTCCACTTGTTTCGTGCTGCATCCCATTCGTGAGCAATGTTATAAGCCATATTCCATGCCTGAAAAATCCAAACTGCCGGAAAGTTAGGCTGCAATTTGGCTATCAGGTTGTTGACCGTTAACAATTCGTAATATTTTTTTTCTTCATGCCGGGCAATGGCCCTTGCCCAGAGAAAATCTACCGCAATTCCCCGCAGTCCTCCCAGGAGAAGCAACGGAATACTTTCCGATGGGTCATAGCGATACACCGCAGTCTTTGATGTCTCATGGAAGGAAACAATGTATATGTTGACAAAAAAGATAGCGCCAATTAATACAACTAAAAAAAGAACCCTCTTTCGATGCATCAAGAGTGATTAAAAAAATTCTCTCTTTTTAAATATTACAGATGATATGAAAAGGCAAATACCCGCATATAATGCAGTATACCCCAAACAAACCCCAACCGTTTCCCAGGAAATATTTATGCCTTTCAAGAGAAATTTCAGGCTATCAAATCTTTTAAAATCGGGCAAAATAACCGTAAGCCATTCCAAAGGTTTTTTAATAAGGTAATCTATATAGACCAAAAGAATATTGGGTTTTTTAAGCACCGTTGGCAGGGCATGTTCATGCACATCGTACCGTTGAATCAATAAAGAAAAATCTTTAACAAAGTCCAGGATATGCCCGCACAAAAAAACAACTAAGGCTGATACGATACTTACTGGTGCGGACAGGTACGTTGACCCCATTACCGCAATAGTTATGATCAACAAAAATTTCAAAAAGGTTATGCAGATAGCCTTTATATAATTGGATATAAAACCCTTTTGGACAGAGTATAGTTTGGCATCTTCCCCCGTTACACCGATGTAATCCATACTATGAATGGGAAAGACAGTAATATTTACGGTACTGCTTTTTTTTACAATCTCACGGTCTATTTTTACCGTTAACGGCTCGTCTATCTTTGCTGATAAAACTGAGGTTTTGCATTGACCCGTACCAGCATCCTCTATCTCCACGACTAATGGGATCGCATTAATATCTTTCCTGCTACTGTCTATCT
>MHZD01000118.1 GCA_001828645.1 Planctomycetes bacterium RIFOXYC2_FULL_41_27
ATAAAAGACTTTCGGAATATTTAGGGGAACTCAAGGGAAAATTTATCTATTGTGACGAAATATCTATTCTGGACGTAGAAAATGGTGAAATCGCAATATCTACCAATGAATCAAATATAGGGTTAGTAGATTTTGATTACAAGTATTACCTCAGTGTTTTAGAAAATCAGGGGATTCCCTTTAAAGATATTCACTATTCGGATTATACAAAACAAATTGGAATGACCATCTTCGGCACGATGAAGAGAACAGACCCAATTACTATGGAGGAAACAGAGGTCATTAATGGTATCGTACTCATTCGCGTGAATACGAAAGATTCTATTGAACAGTTGATACAGGACTGGCCGAATAGGGGAGAAACAGGCGAGACCTTATTGGTGCGTCGGGAGGGAGACAAGTTAATGTTCCTTAACAATACGCGGCATCTTTCTGGTACTGCGTTAAAAATGAGTATTGCCGCGAAGTTGCTTGTACCCGAATCTTTTATGTTAGATGCGATGGAAGAGGGTATTACAGAGGCTTTTGATTATCGGGGAGTAGATGTTCTCCTGGCCTTTCGATACATACCACAATTGAAGTGGGGTTTAATTGTAAAACAGGATACTTCCGAGGCATTCATGCCAATCAGGGGATTAAAAAATCAGGTTATTACCCTTGCGATCGTGAGTGTAGTGATTATCGTAATTATCGTTTTCATCCTTGCGCACGGGATTACACATCCCATTCTTCAGTTAGTTCAGGGGGCTAATGCTATTGGGAAAGGAATACTTGGGCATCGTATTTTAATTAAATCACGGGACGAGGTAGGCATACTTGCATCTGAGTTTAACAGGATGGCTGAAAAGTTGGAAGAGTCGTATGCAGGGCTTGAACAGAAGATTCGCCAGAGAACCGCACAACTGAGAGAATCCGAAGAAAAATACAGAGAATCTATCAACCTTGCGAATGATGCTATTTTTACAATCGATGCCGATTCGGCATCGATTGTGGATTTAAATAAAAAAGCAGAGGGAATAACAGGGTATTCAAGACATGAATTAAGTAAAAAGAAGATATGGGAAATTGTTCCTGAATATGATCGTGATAGGGCAAAGCAATTGTGGATGACTATAAATAAGACAGGTTCTGGGATGCTGGACAATATCGATTGTCAGCATATTGACGGGAGGCTTACTCCAACCAGTATAAGTGCAAGTGTGATTGAACATGGCAAAAAGAAGACAATTCAATGGATTTGCAGGGATATTACTGAGAGGAAGAGAATGGAGTTGCAACTCATTCAGGCTGAACGTTTGGCTGCTGTTGGCGAATTGGCCGCAGGTGTTGCCCACGAGGTAAATAACCCCCTGGGGGGATTGCAGAATTTCGTAAAAATGATGAAGAAAGAACCTGGAAACACATCACAAAATCTGGAGTTTCTCGAATTAATGTCTGAAGGACTGAAGCGGATCGAAGTAATTATTAAACAGTTGATGGCATTTTCCAGGCCGTATTCCACTCATATGTCAAATCATAGTTTAAATGAGATTGTTGAAAGTTCCTTGCGGTTTGTAGAT
>MHZD01000119.1 GCA_001828645.1 Planctomycetes bacterium RIFOXYC2_FULL_41_27
TCCGTTTTTCCTGCCGCTATGAGGTATGCAGGACCGAGAGAGGCGATCTTTCATGCCCTGGTGAGAAAAAACTATGGCTGTACACATTTTATTGTGGGTAGAGATCACGCAGGAGTAGGTAGTTATTACGGGACATTTGATGCGCATTATATCTTTGATGAATTTGACCCGCAGGAGATAGTCATTACACCATTGTTTTTCGACCATACCTTTTACTGTAAGTCATGCAACGGCATGGCGTCTTATAAGACGTGTCCGCATGATTCGTCCAATCACGTTATTTTGAGCGGGACAGAAGTTCGCAAGATGCTGAGCGCTGGGCAAGCTCCACCGCCAACCTTTACAAGGCCAGAAGTGGCAAAGGTGCTGAGCGACTATTATCAAAAATTAAAATAAGGTCTAAGGCCCCTTTGCAACGGTTATGGCTCTCGTCGCTACAAAGGATTTGATGGTTATCATGTCCTGATCATCGCGTGCAACAATCGTCACTACATTAGGACCTTCCTTAAGCGGGACATCGGTATTGATTTCAAGCATGGTCTGTTCTTTGGGCGTTGCAATCTTATTGGATTTGTAATAGACCTTGTCGTTGTTGATGAGGATATAAGCATGTTTTACGCACGTATCGTCTTCTATGACTGCGGACATCGGTAACCGATCATTTCCGAATAATATATTCGATAGAGATTTGCTCAAGGTAATCGTTGGCGGTATTCGTTGTATAAAAAGTTCGAGGGTATTTGGTTTATTTTCTGCGCCAATCGATTCTAGGGCTTCTTTTGCAGAGACCCAGCCGTGTCGATTATCTGGCAGTATAATGCGGAACCAGTCTGAATTTTTTGCATCGGACATGAGAATCGTCCCGTCCTTCATTATTGATAATACGGTAGAATTAAAAGACATCCCACTGTAAAGCGGTGTGTGATTTCTGCCTATCTTCAGTATGCTGGATGCCTGCGTCAATTTGTTCTTGCTTGGGGTTACGGGAAAGGTAAGTTTATTGGATAGGAACGTCCAGAAAACGGAGTCGGTGATAATCATATCCATATTGAACTTGTCTGATGACAGCGTTTCTTTTACAAAAAAGGATAGTTTTGCCTCTTTCATTTCACCTGGATTTAATAGCCCAATTTCTGCGCGTCCGTTTTTTATAAAAACTTCTTTATTGCTCAAATTTTTTAAGGTAATCACATTCTTTTCAGCAGGGCCTTCACCCACATTTTTTACGAATACTAACAGTTCGATATCTTCTCCTGTCTGAATTAGCCCGTCTCCATTGTTCTTTGATGAGTTCTTTCCGTTATCCAGAATCTGATAGGAATAGGCAAAGAGTGGACGCGGTAATGCCTCTGTAGTAATATTAAGTTTAATATCCTTTGGACTATGGTGGTTTAATTCTTCGAATTTAATGCTTACTTCGTCTTCTCTATCCAGTGAATTTTTTGGAATTTCTACCGTTGTTGAATACGATTTTGTTGCTCCCTTCTCAATTTTTCCAAGGATAAATTCGAGCTTGTCGAATAGTCCATTTTTGCTCGACGAGATTCCTCGCAATTGATACAGCGGCGCTTCGCCAATATTTGTCACCGTCATGGTAAGGGTAATCTTTTCACCCGCCTTGCCCCGCCCGTTTGCCGGATTTGTGGAATAAGAAACAGTTGATTTTGAGGTTCCAGTGCCTATACCTGTGGACCAATCGATGTCTAATTTTTGCAGCGCATGGGCAATCTTCTCTTCCTCTAATCGGGTCGTTTCTGCAATAATTTGAAGGGAGTTCTGCAGAAAAGCCTCCCGCTGCGGTGTAACGGTATTGAGGAGTAATTTTTTAGCAAAAAGGACGTGAAAGTCTGTGTTGAAATCTGGCAGTTTGTAAGGATCTCCCGCCTCTTCTTCGGGTTCTTCAGTTTTATCCTTTTCTTTTGTTTCTAAGAAATATTTTATAGTTGCAAATGGGGTGTCGCCTTTTGGGTGTTCGTCGAGGTGCTGTTTAAGGTCTTCCTCGCGAAGGGCAACAATACCGCGGAATAGATTGATATTGTCTTTTATTACTGTTGCAGGAATAAACTTGATATCCGGGGTAATGCCGACAGATTGAATATCGGTGAACAAGGGAGTAAGGTATTTGGCAATAGTCAATTTTAACGCGGAACCGTCCATAAGTTCAATAAGTTGTTGTACGGAACCCTTGCCAAAGCTTCTGTCTCCTACAATTACGGCACGGTTATTTTCCTTCAGCGCCCCGGCAACAATTTCTGCGCCAGAGGCGCTTCCTGCATCAACAAGTACTACAATAGGATAAGGTCCTTCGTCTGTATCTGTTTTTCTGGCTTCCTGTATCTCTCGCGGATGTCCGCTGGGTCCTACCGTGACAACAATGGGACCTTTCTCGATGAATTTATCTGCAACTTCTATAGCTTGATCCAGCAGCCCGCCGGAATTATTACGCAGGTCGATGATCAACCCTTTTGTTCTATTGTTAGATGTTTTCAGACGTTTCAGGTGTTCGTTGAGACATTGAGAGGTATCGTCCTGAAAGTTTCTTATTTTTATGTAGCCCAGATCGTTATCCAGAGATGCAGATTCAACGGTGGGGATAGCAATAATTTCTCGTTTCAAAGTGACCTGCTTTGGTTCTGTTGCCTTTTCTGTCATGACCGAGAGTACGACTTGTGTGCCTGGATCCCCGCGTAATTTCCCAACGGATTCTGTAAGGGTCATGTTGATGGTAGATTCTCCGTCAATTTCGATAATCTTATCACCTGCCTTCATGCCTGCCCTTGCCGCAGGTGTGCCCTCTATTGGCGAGATTACCATAAGTATGCCATCTCGCAATCCCACCACCATCCCCAGTCCGCCAAATTTCCCGGTCGTACCGATTTTGAATTCGTTGAACTCTTTCGGCGGCAGGATAATAGAGTGAGGGTCAAGTTGTGTGAGCATGCCGTTGATTGCCGTGTATTCGATATTGTTTGCGGTGATGGTCTCGTTGGTCTGGCGGTATGAGTTGATAAACGTAAGGGCATCCTGGAGAATTTCGACCATGTCTTTAGAACGTCGGATTTTGGACAGATCATATGTTTTCGAGATATCATCTACGGTCACTGTTTGAGTATTGGTACTTTCTGTAAAGTCGGTTAATACCTCTGGGATAATCCTTTCTTCCCACAAAAGAGCCTCCTTGAGCATTTCTGCGGTTTTGATGCGTTCGGGATATACGTACAGCCTGTTGACATAGGAACTGACAATGCCTGGTAAGCGAAATTTGTAAGTAGTATCGTCTTTTTCTGTTCGTTTTTCGAAACGAGGCTCCAGACCAAAAGTTTTATTAAGGAGAATGAAAAGGCAAGAAACAGAAAATAAGGAGAGGAATGTAATTAGTAAATATCTGGACGTAAATTTTGATTTCATGCGCAGGCCCTTTTGGTTAAAAAATTATAGTGTCAAAATTAACCACAGAAAATACAAAAACTCCTTAATACCGCTTTTTATGGAAGGGTAAAAGGAACGTCTCTCGTGCTTTTTTAAAATAATCTCTGTGGCTTGTTTTTTCTTAATATAAGTATAAAAAGATAAGAAATATTTATCAAGAAAATACTAGGGGAAATTATTGGCAATGTACACATAAATTATTAGACGTTTTCAGAAGTCCACCATATTTATTAGAAGCGGAATTTTAAGTTGACTAAGTAACACCGTATGTATATATTTATTACATACAAGGCTAATAAAACAAATGGACATATTATCAAATCTTAAAGGCTTCGACTGGGACGAAGGCAATATCACCAAGAACTGGGAAAAGCACGATGTTGCTCATATTGAATGCGAGGAAGTCTTTTTTAATGACCCGTTGGTAGTAAAGAAGGATGAGCCGCATTCTATAGCAGAACCACGTTATTATGTTCTTGGCAAGACCAATGGCCGGCGATTATTATTTTTGGTGTTTACGGTAAGGAATAACAAGATAAGGGTAATATCTGCAAGGGATATGAACAAGAAAGAGAGGAAATTATATGAGCAAACTGAAAAAGATACCGAAATTTAAGACAGAGGATGAAGAACGTGAGTTTTGGTCAACGCATGATTCTACTGAATATGTAGATTATACAAAGGCGAAGAAGGTATTGTTTCCAGGGTTAAAGCCTTCTACCAGGTCAATATCAATCAGGTTGCCAGCGTCTCTTATTGAAAAACTGAAGGTCTTGGCTAATGAAAGAGATGTGCCGTATCAGTCTCTTATGAAAATACTCTTAGCTGAGAAGGTGAAGGAGGAATTAAGCGTAAAGGGTTAATACAGGGAATTTCAAACAGACAACGTAACCATCTCGGTTACGCTGTCTGTCATTCTAACGAAAGCAGGAATGACAATTTTATAATTTGCCGGGGATAATCTTTCCCATAATAATTGCCTCCCTCGCCCCTGTGGCGCTGGGGACATTGTTGGGATTGCCGGAAATTGTTTCATTGGCCAGGATGGCAAAGGCAAGGGCTTCTTTGGCATTGGGTGAGATGCCGTATTTATCAATGGTGTGTACTTGAATTGTGGGTTCAAGATATTGTCTGAGGAATTTTATAAGGGTATTGTTGTGGCTTCCGCCTCCAGAGAGTATTACTTCAGACAGGTAATGTTTGGATAAAATCCACTGCTTATAACTGTCCGCAATGGTGTGGGCCGTAAAGGCCGTAACCGTTGCCAGAATATCCAGGTCTTTGATTCCGGAATGTATGGCGTCTTTGTAAAGGTTATCCGCAAAAGATATCCCAAACTCCTCGCGTCCTGTGGTCTTTGGCGGTGGTTTTGATAGATAAGGGTGTGTAAGGAGGGTGGCCAGAAGGCTATCATGAATCTTTCCCCTCTCTGCGAGTTTGCCGCCTTCGTCAAAGTGTTGCGTAGTGTTTGTGACAAGCTCGGTAATGCGGTCAATTATCATGTTGCCAGGGCCGGTGTCGAAGGCGATAACGTCATTGATACTGCAGTTCTTTGGCAGTATGGTGACATTGGCAATTCCCCCGATATTTTGCAAGGCACGCCCTCTTTCTTTGTCTCTAAAGAGGATGAAATCCACATAAGGCACGAGTGGCGCTCCCTGCCCCCCCGCCGCAATATCTCTTTGCCGAAAGTCAGCCACTGTCGTAACGCCTGTTTCCTGAGCGATGACGGAAGGCTCACCAATCTGGAGCGTAGACCGAATGTGTGGTAAATCCCACGTTTCTCCTTTAAAATTATGTAACAGTTCACCCCCTCCCCTAACCCCTCCCACCAGGGGCGGGGAATACTCATTGTTCCCTTGTATTCCTCCCCTTGACTTCGTCGTGAGCTCAGTCGAACGATGGGGGAGGTTTAGGTGGGGGTGAACTGTTACATAATTATTACTTCTGACTTTTGACTTGCTAATAGTTTCTGGATTGGGTATATGATAGATAGTCTGTCCGTGGGAGCCAATGAGGTCGATATCCTTGATTGGAATATGTGCCTTATTCGCAATAGATATAGCTGCATTTGCAAATAGCTTTCCGAGGTGAAAGTTTAGCTGGCAGACCTTATCAACCGTGCCTGTTTCAGGATTGCAGGCTTCAAGGATAGATGAGCGGGTGGTCTCATCATACGGATATGTCTCAAATCCCAGGATGTTTATTTTCGTATGTATACCGTTCCCGGAGATTTCAACAAGGCATGCATCTACGCCATCTGCTGATGTTCCCGACATGAGGCCAATGACCTTTTTGGGATTTTTGTGCTGTAGCCGCAGGAGTTCATTTAGCATTTTTGGGTTTAATGGTGTGGACTGGACTTGCTTTTATAGATTTCGGCCTCACGGTCTGCGTCGCCAAGCATTCCCTTGGAACGATATACTTCTTCGAGTACCTTGTGTACATCAATAAATACAGGGTCAACCTCAAGCGTCTTTTTGAGAGATACCTCTGCTTTATCAAAATCACCCTTTTCTTTATATGCCAGTCCAATATTGTAATGAAAATTTGCCATGTCGGGACGCACGGTTAATGCCTTTTGCCAAACAGAAATAGCATCGTCGAATTTATTGATTTTTGTATAAGCGATGCCCAGATTATAATAAATCTCTGTCTTTTGTGGGTTAATTTCCAAGCCTTTTGTCCATTCTGCAATAGCCTCGTTGAATTGCGCCTTTTTTGCATAGAGGATGCCCAGATTGTATCGCGAATTTACAAGACCTGGATTTATATCAATGGCCTTCCTAAAAGACCGGGTCGCATCTTCCTCCTGTTTCTTATGGATATAAACAAGACCCAATCCTTCGTATGCCTCAGCATAATGGGGGTTGATGTCTATAGCTTTTTTGAAAACGGAAATGGCTTCGTCTGATTTTCCTTTTTTATTGAGGATATTACCCTGCCCAACAAGAGACTCTACCATCGAAGGGTTAAGTTCCGATGCCTTTTTGTAAGCAGCCAGGGATTCAGTGAACATGGCCTTTTCGTCGTAAAGCAAACCTAAACTATAATGGATTTTTGCGTCGTTTGGATTGGACTCCAGCAGTTTCTTGTTTTTTTCAATTTCTTCGTCTACCATTGATTTTTTATGAATTGAGGGGGCATCGCCTTCAAGCTTTATGGAAGCGCCATGTTGAATTGTAGATTGTGTGCCGGATTCTTTCTTGCCGCACCCAATATTATAACAGGAAAGAAGCAATATGATAGAGATAAGGTGAAAACTATGTTTTTTAAAATGTGCCATAAAATCCTTTTCTTTTTAAAGAGATATTGTATAAGTTATGTAATTAAAGAAGCAAGAAGTCGGAAGCAAGAAACAAGAAGTCAGAAGCCAGAGGCCAGAAGTAAGAACATAAAATACTATAGTAAATTCTAACTTCTGACGTCTGTCTTCTTGTTTCTGAATTCTGACTTTTGATTAATTATATATCGTAATGGCCATTCGTCAATCTGAAACTATGGATCGGCAGATAAGACAATCTCATCCGCAGAATCAGGGTCTTACCCGTGCTCTGAGTTTTTTTGATGTGATTTGTCTGGGAATTAATAGCGTGGTTGGCGCTGGTATTTTTTTATTACCAGGACAACTGTGCAGTTTAGCCGGCGATGCTGCACTGTGGGTATTCCCGCTGTGCGGAGTCCTTTGTTTCATTATTTCCCTGTGTTTTGCAGAAATGGGGGGAATGTACAACAAGACAGGCGGCGCATACCTGTATGCCAGAGAGGCATTTGGGCCGTTTGCGGGTTTTTTGGTGGGCTGGATGATGTGGCTTTCGTCTATTATTGGTTGGGCCTCGGTCGCAAGCGGTTTTGGGCTTTATTTAGACTATTTTTTGCCGACAGAAAATGGATGGCTAAGCAAGTCAATTATTACGATTCTAATAGTAGGGTTGAGCGCCATCAATTTTTTCGGCGTTAAACCGGGGGCAAGGACGATCAATTTTTTTACCATAGGCAAACTCCTGTCTTTGCTTATTTTCATTGGTGTGGGATTCTTTTTTATCAAGAAACAAAATTTAGTTCCGTTTCACGATGGTGGAAATTTTAACGCAGCGGCCATTATGGCGCTGTATGCCTATACAGGATTCGAATTTGTCGTAGTGCCTGCTGAAGAAATGCGGCATCCTCAAAGGGACATTCCGCGCGTACTGTTCTTTGTGCTGCTGCTGGCAACCGGTTTATATATCGTTATTCAGATTGTAGCGACAGGGACGTTTCCCGGTCTTGCTGCGTCTGATAAACCGCTGGCTGATGCAGCGCGATATTTTATGGGGACGGCAGGTGGCGTGATTATTGGTGTAGGGGCATTGCTTTCTATTGGCGGCATTAATGCAGGCATTGCCCTGACAAGCCCGCGCAGTCTCTATGTACTTTCAGCCGATGGATTCTTCCCTAAAATATTTTCCAAAATACATCCCACATATCATACCCCATATCTGGCTATTATAGTCAATACAGCCTTAACGCTTTTATTAGGCTTGACAGGCAGTTTCAAATATCTGGTTGCAGCAAGCGTCATGGTAAGTATCCTTCAGTATATTCCTACCTGTCTTGCCGTTGTTGTACTGAGAAGATACAAGCCTGAGTTGGAGAGGAATTACAGGATACCCGGTGGGTACTGTATTCCCATTTTGGCGTTGGTGATTTGTGGCTGGTTGATATGTCACGTAGAACTGAAGGTAATAGCGGCAACATCTATCGCAATCGTGGTATCATTACCTTTTTATTTTAAGAAACGAACATTAAACCACAGAGGCGCAGAGGCACGAAGAAATTCATAAAAATATTTATGTCTTCCTTAAGACCAATGTGATGCCTGTTATATTTCCTCCATCGTCAAATATTTTTGTCATCCTGGCGCTTGAAGGGAAAGGGCGTTGTATAGTTGAGGGCAATATTTGAAAATCAGTGGTTTTTTCCCGAATATTTGTGAGTGTGTCTGTGGAAAGGGACAGGTTCATGCGCGATAGATATTGCATGAGGTCCAGGTTTTCCGTGTCTGTTTCATGAATATTCAGGAGTTCTTTTGCTGTTTGGTTTATATGCGTAATTTTCCATTGTCCATCGGTAACAACCACGCCTTCCTCCAGCTCTGATAAGATTGATTCGAGGACATTTGTTTCTTCCTCTTTTGCAGGTATTCGTCTCATACGCAGCAGTGCTTTTACCCTGGCAAGGAGTTCGGTTTTATTGAAGGGTTTACTGATAAAATCGTCAGCGCCTGCTTCAATGCCTTTAATCCGATCGTCCATCTCGTGCAGTGCGGTAATCATGACAATCGGTATGCTTTTTGTGGTTCCATTTGCCCGTAGTTGCTGGCATACCTCATAGCCTGTGAGTTTGGGCATCATGATATCCAGTAATATTAAATCAGGATTTTCAGACTTTGCTTTTTCCAGCGCTTCTTCGCCGTCGTATGCCTCGATCACATCAAATTCAGATGCGGTCAGGATCACTCGGAGTAATTTCACATTTTGTTTGATATCGTCCGCTACTAATATTTTAGCCTTGTTCATGGATTTCTTTTTTTTAGTAAAAACTCACCGCAAAGACGCAAAGGGCGCAAAGATTCAAAGGCCATTGACAATTCTCTTTATTTCGTCCCTCAATATTGGAACATTAAAGTTAATCAATATTCCCAATTTTAAATTTGACAACTTTAAATACGTCAAGAGTTGAGCTTCATGAATTGGCTCAATCTGATCAACCGCCTTTAATTCCAGGATTATTAATCCTCCAACAACTATATCCAATCGATATCCACAGTCCAGTTTCACCCCTTTATAAGACACTGCAAGAGGTTTTTGTCGCTCAAAAGCAATGCCACAGATAGCCAATTCTCGACAAAGACATTCTTCATAAGCTGATTCCAACAATCCTGGTCCAAGATTGCGATGTACTTCGATTGCTGCACCAATGATTTCCTTCGAAAGTTTGTCTTCTTCTTTTATCATGAGTATGTCTTTTTTTTGCGCCCTTTGCGTCTTTGCGGTGAATTTGTTAACTCTTTTTGATATATTTCTCTACGATGAGCGGCAGTTCCTGTGTATTGATGGGTTTGCTGATGTAGGCATTGCAACCAGTGTCCAGAATTTTTTGCTCGTCTCCCTTCATGGCATAAGCGGTTACTGCGATAATGGGGATGTCTTTAGTAATCACGCTTGCCTTGATTTGCCTTATCAAGGTAAGTCCGTCAATGCCCGGAAGCTGGATGTCCATAAGGATAATATCCGGTTTTTGATTTTTTAAGAGGTTTAATGCCTCCTCGCCGGTGGCTGCCTCGATTATATTGTATCCCTTTGCCTTGAGCACCACGCGCATCAATTTCCTGTTTTTTTCGTTGTCCTCAACGACCATTACGTTTTTGTCAGACATATATCTTTTCCCTCAACAAATAGGATTTATATCAAATAGTTAACCACAGAGACACCGAGACACAAGGTAAGATTAAAAATGCTAATTTCAAAATCCTAAATACTAAATATAACGCCCTCCCTTAATCCCTCCCATCGTTCGACTGAGCTCACGACGAAGTCAAAGGAGGGAAAGTCTCCTCTCCCCTTGTGGGAGAGGTTAGGTGAGGGTTTTTTCAAAAAACCAAACTGATGCAAATTTATCATGTATTGTACCTTTGTATTTATTTTTTTTCATGTGGTTTCTCTTTTAACACGCAATTGTTCTATTTTTTTAATTGCCGCAAGGAGGTCTTCCTTTGTATGTGTGCCTTTTTGCACGATGGCTAAAATGTTCCCATTTAATTCTTCTTTTTCCTTGGGTGTGATATCTTTTGCGGAACAGATAATGATGGGTATACCCTTTGCCTTTGGATGGGTTCTGAGTTTCTCGATAACGTCAAACCCACTGACTTCCGGCATCATAAGGTCAAGAATGATGAGGTCCGGATTGCTATTCATTGCAAGATTGATTCCTGCCTTTCCACTGTATGCCTTGAGTACCTCAAAGCCTGCATTTTCCAGGATGGCGCTCATATATTTAACGGCCTTTTCATCATCGTCAACGACGAGTATTTTCATAAGTTTGCCTTTATACTTCTCGGCGGAAATGCAGGCATTCACGGTGTCTATGAGTTTTATCCTATCGACAGGTTTGATTAAATATTCAGCCGCACCCAGGCTGAACCCGAGGTCTTTATTGTCAACGATTGACACAATAATTACTGGAATATCAGCAGTTTCCTGCGAATATTTTAATTCTGAAAGGACGTCCCACCCGTCTTTCTTTGGGAGCATAATATCAAGGGTAATCAGAAACGGATGAAATTCCTTTGCCTTTTTAATGGCCTCTTCGCCATCCACAGCCACGATAACATTATAGCCAGCATTCGTTAAATACAGGGTAATAAGATCGGCGGCCATACGATCATCCTCGACAACCATGATCGTCTTTGCAGCCTTTTCTCCCGTGACCGGAATTTGACGTGGTTTGACTTCGATCTCTTTCGGTTTTGCCTTTCTAGGTTGGGCTTTTAGGGGCAATGCAAAATAAAATATACTCCCCTTTCCGTACTCACTTTCGAACCAGATTTTTCCCCCATGCATCTCGACAATCCTTTTGGTCAGGGCAAGACCCAGCCCCGTTCCTTCGTATTTTCGGGCAAAAGAACTATCAGCCTGCCAAAATTCCTTAAATACTTTTTCCCGGTCATCGGGTTTCATCCCAATTCCAGTGTCCGATACCGAGACCTGCAGCATGTCCTCCATGATGCCGGCCTCCACGTTAATGTGTCCGTTTTCCGGAGTAAATTTAATGGCGTTTGAAAGCAGGTTGTATAAGATTTGTTTGAATTTGACACGATCTGCTTCGATGTCTTTTACATCAGTCAGTATTGTAGTCTTTAATTCCAGATGTTTTTTACTGGCGAGTCCTTTTAATATGGTATATACATCCTCAATGGCATCATGCACGGGAAAAATCTCGCACTGAAGCTCCATCCTTCCGGCCTCAATTTTGGACAAATCCAGTATGTCATTGATCATTTGAAGGAGATGGAGGCCGCTGATATGGATATCATTGACAAAATCCAACTGCTCATCATTTAGATCGCCGGAAATTTTGTCACGCAGTACCTCAGCAAAGCCGATTATGGCGTTCAGCGGTGTGCGCAGTTCATGCGACATATTAGCCAGAAATTCCGATTTCATCTTGTTGGCTCGTTCTAAGGCCAGGACGGCCTTCTGCAAGTGAGCAGTCTTTTCGGCAATCCGTTGCTCCAGTGTGGTATACGTTGACTGCAACTTGACAGACAGGTCATTAAATGCCCTGCCGAGTTGACCCACCTCGTCTTTGGATACTACATCGACCTTCGTTGTAAGGTTGCCGGTATTTGCAATGGTGGTAACAGTAGTCGTCAATTTCTCAATAGGTTTCATAAATTTCCCGGTTGTCAGAAAGATAATGACCACAATTAACACGATACTGACAGAACCAACGGTAATGAAAAAAATGACGTTGGCTGCGTATTGTTGCTCGGCTATTTCCTTCGGTATAATGACGCTGATTGCCCCTCGTAAATCGCCAACCTTGTAATCGTAACCAATGTCATATTTTTCTTGTATGAATTTAGGAGCCGCTTCTTTTGAGCCATGACAGAGGAGGCAATCCTCTTTTACGTATAAGGCATAGAGGTAACGTTCAACCCTTTTCCCATTAATGACGTCATCTGCCCAATACTCCAAAAGTTCAGGGTCTTCCTCCATTCTTCTGAGTATCCTTTCTTCGAAGGGATCAGGTTTATTTGCCGGATTTCTAAATTTTAAGCTTGTTTGCTTAATAATATAGCCTGTTTTTTCCGCAAATTTTACTCCGATTGCATGACCAGAAATGGCGGGAATAAAATATTTCGTCTGTTCGGTGATTTCGATTTTTGATGTTTTCAGGGCCGAGGCAAGATAATTCCTGGTAGTTTCTAATTCCACAGCAATCAACTTTGCCTTTCCCCGGAATTCCTTGATGAATTCCTGGCGCGTCCGTTTGTAAATTAAAAAACCAATCACGCCATTTAAGGTGACCATCAATACAGCCAGGAGGATCACGAGTTTGTGTCTAATCTTCATGTTTCTTTTTAACCGTAATTGCCCCTAACGGGCAGCACTTTTCGAAATCCGGTTTGATATTCCAGCCAGAAACCTTCTCGGCAATAATCTTTGCCTTATCGTCGACAACATCCATAACTCCACCAGAATTTTCGACACAGATTCCACAACCAACACATTTTCTCGGGTCTATACTCACGTTTATGGACTCGCTATCTTTTCTGACGGTTGCCTGTTCAAGATAGTGGATATGTTCCCGCTCTGAAATTATACCCGAATGCATCGGAGAATGTTTTTTTACTTGCTGCCGGCCTGCCCGATCGTAACGGAATATTGACCGTCCGCATTGTCCGCAGGTATGTAATTCCTGCAGCTTTTCCAGATAGTCCATTATCGTTTGGACAACGGCTGCATGGCTCCATGTCAGCGGAGAGACAGAAACAGGCTCGCCCGTAAATGGGTTTATCTGTTCGGCCAGGACGCCGGAAGGTAATGCACGGGATACGGTCCATCGCAAGCAGTTCATTACGCGTTCGAGGTCTTCGACAGATCTGGCTGTTGATACGTAATACTGCGCCATCCACATGGTGCAGATTATCCAGGGATTTCCTGGTATCGTGTCGTCATTCCCCAGACGCTGGTACAGGTCGCGCTCGTATCTTGCAATTCCGCCTATTTTAGTCTTGACCCATAAGGTCTCTTCGATTGCCTTCATCGTATTTTTCACCTTGATGTCGTTGGGGTCATATACACCAAATGCAAACATACCGTACAAACTGGCATCGATCGTTGCATCGATTTCATATCCGCCGTCCTTCTTTGGGTAAATCATGCGTAAAAATCTCTTGTGCTTCTCGCTGTAAAGATATTGGTCAATTGCTTTTTTAATCTGTAATGCAGTCTGCCGGTATAATTTAGCTTTTTCCGTATGATAAAAGATATCAGAAAAATTTGCAGCGGCTATCAGCCCGCCGTACACGGTAGCAGTTGTAAAGGACAATATGCCGCGCCTTTCTTCCCACAAATCGTAAGAAGGAAGCGGTAGCCCCGTTTGCTCATCACGATAACTTACAAGAAAATCTGCTGCCTTTTCAATGAAAGAATGATAGAGAGGCCGTATCACATCAATCTTTCGATAAAGGTCATAATATTGCCATATCACCCAGAGAATCAGGGCTGTTTCATCTTCCTGAATCGGCACGTGTATCTCTTCGCCCTTTACCCATGGTTGCCAAGAACTGCCAAAAGAGCCATCAGGATTGTATTTGTGCAGTAAAAAGCCGTCTTCAACCATGACGCTTGCACAGAAATTATAAGGCGTGATTACGTTGGCGCAAAAGTCGAAAAACTTTCGGCAGGTCGTGGTGTACCCTGCCTTCATCAGTGCATAACTCACCAGTGCGCCGTCCCGGGGCCACATATAGCTATAAGTATCTTTTGCATACTGTCTGATATCAGAGTCGTTTGCGGCAATAATAGCGCCGCCGTTGTCAATCTGTGTCATAAGGATCAGCAGGCTTCTCTTGAAAAGATCGACCACATCGGAAGGCAGATTTCCAAAATTGAACTCTTCTTTGTTGACCCAGTGATGCCAATAACTTGCCGTTCTGTCGAGCCTTGTTTGAGGTTTTTCACTGAGAATGATATCGTTCAGGTTGTCGACTTCGCCGTAATTCCTGCCGGCGGCAATCCAATAGTACGCAACGGAATCTCCCAGGGGTGGGATTTTCAGCGAAATACCAATAGTGGAGTCAACAGAACCCTGTGCTATGGGGTTTCCCTCAAGTACGCCGTCTTCAGCATCCCGCCAGGTGCCCTCGGCGCCACGGTGTCTCTTGATTCCGGTTGCATATTCTCTAACGCCCCATACATCGCCGGCAGAACAATTCATTAAGAAATATCTGGGACCTTTATAGTGAATAAGGCAATTCAACTTTGCATCGTAAA
>MHZD01000120.1 GCA_001828645.1 Planctomycetes bacterium RIFOXYC2_FULL_41_27
ACAAATGCAGTAAATAAACTGCAATTATTCTACATAAATTAGTCACGCTGATTTTTCATATATTTTTTACAACTCACAACTATTATAGAATATATAGGTTAGACATTTTATCATTAAATATAATTATTCTGCACACAAGGCATCATTTTTGTGTAAGATTTAGATTCATGTAAAGTTTTTGGAAAAAATATATATTTTTATTCTTTACCCAAATTCACAATTGGAGGGGTTTCATTGAAAATAAAAAAAGAAATGCTGCCCACTGTCGTAACGATGGGAAATATGATATGTGGTTTTGTTTCGATCCTGTGCATTTTAAACCAGAAGTTTGAGATTGCAGCGTGGTTGATAGTGGCCGCTATGGCATTGGACGCCTTTGACGGAAGATTGGCCCGTATGATGAAGACTACAAGCAAGACGGGGGCTCAATTAGACTCTATGGCTGACCTCGTAACCTTTGGTATTGTTCCTGCATTACTCATGGGAAAGACCTGCACCAGTTTACCAAATATTTTTTTGTGGGGCATTGGATTATTTTTTATGGTCTGCTCTGCTTTCCGATTGGCGAGGTTTAACGCGCAAAAAGATGAAGGCGTATCGGCGCCTAGTCATTTTTTTACTGGATTACCTACCACGCTTTCAGGAGGAACGGTTGCACAGCTTGTCATCCTGAATCATTTTATACAAATAAAATTTGGAACAGATATCGTCGCAACCCTCTTACCCTTTATTACTTTTGCGCTTGGCGTATTTATGGTCAGCAAAGTCCCATTTTTTAATGTTACGAGCAAGATCGGCCTCAAACAAGGCATCCTACCTATGGTGTTAGAATTTTCCGCTGCCATCTTATTCTTCGTAATCACCCCCGAATTAGCGCTATCTACCGCATTAAGTATTTACTTAATAATTTGTGCAATGTATGGAGTTGTTAAAGGCAAACAATTGAAAAAGGGCTATTCAACAACGTAATTTCACCTATAGTTCCACAAGAGGCGCTCGTTTACCAGTAATCAGATTTCAGTTTCCATCTGATTGCTGAGGATTAATTGTTAATAGTAATAGCAAATTATCGTTTATTACTACTCAATACGTACAGTCCTGTTCCCCCTTACGACCTCTCCAATAACTCTTCCAGGTTCTTTTGCGCTTTTGAGATCACTCAAGACTGTATTCACATCTGACTTAGATACGATTAGCACCATGCCAATACCCATGTTAAATACATGAAACATCTCCTGATCTTCAACGTCACCTACATCCTGAATGATGTTAAATATTTCCGGGACATTCCATTTACTTATTTCCAACGTAACAGCACAGCCTTCAGGCAAGATACGCGGTATATTCTCAATAAGCCCGCCGCCAGTAATGTGTGCCATCCCTTTTATAATCTTTTTTGTTTTATGTTTTTTTAGAATTTTTAAAATAGGCCCTGCATAGATTTTGGTTGGTTTTATGAGTTCTTCTCCCAGGGTGGTATTCAATCCATATTTCGTAAGCTTCTGGGTTGCTTTCATTTTTGCCTTATCAAAAAAGACCTTTCGTACAAGGGAGAACCCGTTGCTATGAACGCCACTCGAACTTAAGCCAATAACCACATCGCCGGGTTTTATTGTTTTACCATCAATAATTTTATCTTTTTCTATCACACCGACTACAAAACCTGCGATATCATATTCACCTTCGTGATAAAATCCAGGCATTTCCGGTGTTTCTCCGCCAATGAGGGCGCAACCAGCCTGACGACATCCTTCCACGATCCCATCCAATACCTCGTGCAAAACTTTCGGGACTATCCTGCTGCTTGCCAGATAGTCGAGCAGAAATAGAGGTTCTGCTCCCAGCACGATAATATCGTTTACACACATAGCCACAAGATCGATTCCAATGGTGTCGTGTTTCCCCGTCATAAAGGCAATCTTTAATTTTGTACCCACCCCGTCAGTAGAAGAAACAAGCACTGGTTTGCGATATTTCTTAAGACGAGAGTTTAAGGCAAACAACCCCCCGAATCCGTCGGGATTTTCGATTACCCGAGGGCTGAAGGTCGTCTGCATCTTTGAATAAATATCCGTTGTAAATTGACCTTTTGTGTCAATATCAACGCCCGCATCTCTATAAGAGATCCCTTTTGTAGTTTTCTTTTTCATACGCTATCCATAAAACGTAGGGGCGAACGGCCGTTCGCCCCTACAATGGTTAAATTAATATTATTTCTCGATAATCTCTGTGTTCACTGCGGTTTACTTCTCTTTCCATGAAGGCCTTATTGATCCTACCCGTCCGTTACAAAAACCAAGAAACATGCCGTATACATAGGCAAATTCCCTTACAATAGGTAAGACTGCCAGCAAAGATAATGTTTTTAATGATATACGATCTCTATTCCTTACCATAACAATTGCACCTAATGGAATATATACTACTGTCAACGAACCTAATAAAAGGGAAAAAATGAAACCGGGTATGAGGGACAGATTCATTCCAAAAGGTATTGTCGCCAAAAACGTCAAAAGACTTATAAATAGCACTAAGAATATCATTGGGCGCAGCCATAATTTTATATTAAATGGCATCTGTTCCCGGAATTTCAGACCCATTGCGTATCCCCAGTAAAACTTCCTTTTCCAAATATCTTGCCATGTTTCAGGATACTGCGTATTCACGACGTTACCAGAGTCGTAAATAACCCTGCCTATCTTCTTCAATTTCCAACCTAACTCAGAATCCTCACTCCACCATGAATTCTCATTAAAACCGCCTAAGTCTAACAGCACCTTTCTGAGGATGGCAGAATTTACACCCGACAGCTTATTGGGAACCAGCGATTTCTTAAATACCCCATTCAATATTTGATCTAAAATGCTGGTTGCATTTATCAGCGGTTTATCCTTGTTGCAAGCCTGATATGCCCCTCCCACTGCAACGACGTCCTGCTGCTCAAAACACGATTTAAACCTTTGTAACCAATCTGAAGGC
>MHZD01000121.1:0-194 GCA_001828645.1 Planctomycetes bacterium RIFOXYC2_FULL_41_27
ATCTCCGTCGGGTTAAAGAAAGCAACCGTGAGGAAAACGAGTTGCGTTCGCCTCTGGAGCATTATTTAATAATTCTTGCCCTCAAGGCACAGGCGCGAATATCTTCCTGTGGAGTCTGGGCTGAAGACGTCGGACACGAAGCGCCGAGAAAAGGTGTTTATCTGTTCGCCATGGAATGCCTGGAAAGGATTGCT
>MHZD01000121.1:270-1565 GCA_001828645.1 Planctomycetes bacterium RIFOXYC2_FULL_41_27
AGAAGATACTTACTGAAAACTTATAGCGCCTCCTATCACGCCTGCATCACGGCAATATTATGGGGATTGCTCATCAAACAGTATATTTATTTGACTCATTTATCAAACAAAATAGTGTCTATCCCTTATATCGGTATCGGGAAAATACGAATACAATGAGCCCGACCCCTTTATGGTGTATACTAGGAGGAATCTGATTATGATAGAAATGTCAACCAAAGATTATTTCCGTTTTGGTATTCTTATACTTGTTAATTTCGCAAGTATTTGGGGATTTTCATACCTCTCTAAACATGCCGAGCTGACTGCAGTAAACGAAAGACTTGATAAAATGACAGAGGGGCAAGAACAAATAAAGGCAAGAATTTCTGGCGAGTTGTCAGTTGATCAAAAACTATGGGATTTAAAGAGAGAAACATATTGGAAACTGACTAATGTACTTTGCGAAATAAGTACTAATCTCTGGGATTTATTACACGAAGGTTTCTTGCCAGACGAAAAGACAATTAATCCAGACAAGAGAATTACACAACCGCTTATAGAAAGATATTCAAAAAATTTGGATAAAAGGATAAGTCTTACAGCACCCATTTTTATAGTTCTTTGTCCGGAAGCCGTAGAAGCGTGGCAGGCAGATTCAAACAAATCAAGACAGATAACTAAAGAGTTCAAGGAAGGAAAACTGGATACTCGCAACTATTATGAGTCAACCAGGGAAGTGAATGATGATCTCTACAATAAAATAATCGAAATCGCAAAAAAAGACCTATTCGGCCATATTAGAAATGGGGGAAATTAACACTATCTTACTGGTACTGGAAAATGAAGGGGAAAAGGGGCAAATCTTGACAGGCTGTCCGAGAATTCAATGGCAATCATAAACGTATACTATAATATTGTCTAATATTAATATGATTGATCAATATATAGTATAGCATCTAGTGCTCAAAACAATTCTCGGACAGCCTGTCAACAGGTTGTCCGAGAATACAGCATACAGTTTTTCTTAGTATTTAGCCAGAAAAAGAGGGTAAATCGGTTGCGATTGTAAAATTGAATGATATAATAAAGCGAAATGAAATCTTCACAGCAAAACAACACCAAGCAGGTAAAACTTTTCTTTAAGTCATCCATTTTGCCGAGCAAACCGACCGTATCATTATTTCCCTTACCAGAAGATACCCAACCGAGGAGGATCAATCATATGGCTAAATTTAAGCCGTTCCATGAATTTCAGAAACCACTGATAGGATTTACTCCAGAATCGTTTTTAGACTACATAGAAACGGTACTAC
>MHZD01000122.1 GCA_001828645.1 Planctomycetes bacterium RIFOXYC2_FULL_41_27
GGTAAAAGACGTGATGAAATTGAGAAGGAAGGACTATCTAATATTGAGGGAAAAACTGCTTTAATATACAGGAATAAAATCTGCACAAGACAATGTCTAACGATTCAAGAAAGAGCGACAATAGCAGAATTCGTTGCTACCATGATGACTCGTGTTCCAAAATTTCACAATTTAATTGATGCTTCTATGTCTGAAATAACAACAAGAATAATGGAGATGTATAAAGCCAGACCTGATGCAGCCAAAAAATTTAAAGAAGAATATGAAAGGGATATCGGAAAGAAATTACCAGAAGAATTTGATGAAAGTTGGTTAGACCCTTCAAGATATAAAATTAACACAACAAAGAGTTTTCTTCTAAAAACGATGGTTAGCCTATCGGAGATTGCAAAGATTATTTTCAAAATGAATTGGACTTTTCTTCACACTAATGAAGATGCATGGTTTATTACATCGGATAATCCGTTTAGTATGAGGAATTCCAAAAGTAATTCTCCGTGGTATGGCTACGGACTCATGTCTCAGGACATCGAGGTCGCCATACCACTTTCTAGACAAATATGCCTTCTTGCAACATGGAAGAAAGGATTGTGGCCACATATTGACGTGCCACAACTGGTGGTGGAAGAGCTTAATCACGACAGAATTGAAGCATCGGATAAATTTATAATTTCTCCTCAAAATGATTTTATAGGTTCTCAATTCCTGCATACAGAACAGAAACAGCAGAGGCATCAGTGCCAAACCTTTACTGTTCAATAATAAATTTATGCCCTGGGATGTGCCTTGTTGTAAACCTCTTTCAACCGCTCTGTAGTTATATGGGTATAGATTTGAGTTGTGGAAAGATTTGCATGCCCCAGAAGTTCCTGGACAGAGCGCAGATCAGCGCCGCGGTCTAACAGGTGCGTTGCAAAGCTGTGCCGGAAGGTATGCGGGGAAATCTTCAGGCTCATCCCGGCCTTTTTTACGTACTTTTCCAGCATCCTCGCAACACTGCGTTCGGTGAGACGCCCTCCACGATTATTTAAAAAAAGGGCTTTACTATTCCTGCTGATGACGCGCAGGGACGAGTCCGAATTCCTTTTGTCCATATAAGCTTGTATGGCATTTAAGGCGTGATTCCCGATGGGTAGTAACCGTTCCTTTTTACCCTTTCCCTTTACTTTCACAACCCCACCTGGGAAGTCTATATCAGAAACATCAATGCCCGCTAATTCACTTACCCGCATGCCAGTGCTGTACAGGGTTTCCATAATGGCGCTGTCCCTGATGCCTAACAAGGTGTTTAAATCGGGTGTATTTAAAAGTGTTTCGGTGTCATTGATACTCATAAATTCCGGTAGATTTCTGTTTAGTTTAGGAGTTCGAATACTCTCCACGGGATTGAATTCCAAAACGCCCTCACGACACAGAAATTTGTAGAAAGACCGGATAGATACGAATTTTCTGGCAATCGTGGTTTTAGAATAAGCCTGTTTTTTTTGAAAGGCGAGAAATTTTCTCAAT
>MHZD01000123.1 GCA_001828645.1 Planctomycetes bacterium RIFOXYC2_FULL_41_27
AGACCTGGATTTCTTTTTCCCAATATCTTATCATATTTACATCAGGAAGTGGTTTAACTTTTTCATTCTCAATTTTCTCTTTATGTTTATGAATAAGACCTTCAAAACTTTTTATTTGTTTTATAAATTGCCTCTTACCCATAAATTTTAAAACCTCACCCCATTCACTTATAACAGAACTCAGTTTATGAGTTCGTTAAATAAGGTTGGGTTGAACAAGCAGGTGAAACCCAACGATTCAAATCGTTAAAGAAATGAGAATAATGTAATGGTGGATGTCACAAGGAGGTGGGCGCTCCCAAAATGGGATCGTGTGAGGCTCATGGCCTTTGTCCTGACACCCCAGTGTTTTTCAACCTCTTCCCTGGTATTTGGACCGGTGATCATCCACCCCAGGAAATACTATACCCCACGCCTTTCAAAGGTCAAGGATATTTTTGTTAATAGAGATGCCCACGAAATACACTAAAAGACATTAAAGTAACAAAAAGCTGAAACCCACGAATGACGCTAAAGTACGCGAAAGGGATTTCGTCTGTTTCGTGTTTTTCGTGGGTAAATTTACTAATTTTCAGCAAAATCTGACGATTTACCCTTCTTGCCGATTTTGCTTTCGGTACCATTTACAATTCTTTTTATATTTGCTTTGTGACGAATAATAAGAAGCACTGAGATGAATATGGAAAATAATGTCAGAGGAAGTCCGTGACCAAAAGGTTCTTTGCCAAATAGTATTAAACTTGCTACAAGTGCCACAGAACTAATCATGGATCCTAGAGATATGTAACGGGAAATGAAAACGGTCAATGACCACACTGCAACTGCAATAAAGAGCGGCACCGGGGCTAACCACAGAAACACCCCACAGCCCGTTGCTGCGGCTTTTCCGCCCTTGAAACCCAAATAAATAGGGAAGGTATGACCACAGATTACCGCTACCCCACATAATATCAACGCCAGATTGTGTCCGTAACCGGAAAACAATTGATCAAAGAAATAAACAGGCAAAAAACCCTTGAGCATGTCTAAGAAAAAAACCAATATGCCATAAGGCTTACCCAATGCCCTCGCAACATTTGTTGCCCCTGGATTACCGCTCCCAACCTGCCGAATATCGACACCTTTCACAAACTTCGTCAGTAAAAATCCAAAAGGGATGCTGCCTATGAAATATGCAATGACTGGACTTATAATATTTTGTATGAGCATAGTTATGACCTTAAATTAAAGATAATCCCACCCTCGACTGAGCTCACGACGAAGTCAAGGGGGAGGAACAATAGTTTGAAATTAATGCTGTGTAACGCGACTTTCAAGTCGCCTATTTCTGTTGATTACCTTTTAGTAGCGTCAGGCGAGATAAATCTCGCGTTCCTATTATGTAACATTGAAATTTTCTAAAGCTTAAGATATTCCGTTTAAGTCCCCCTTAGAAAAGGGGGATTCAGGGGGTTGTGTTTTTTCTGGGCTATTTTACAACCCCCTAGCCCCCTTTTCTAAGGGGGACTCTCTATGCCATACATCGTATAACCCGCATAAATAAAATGAAAATTCAAATACAATTAAATTACTGAGTTCACAAAGAGAAACTTTAAAAAACTTTTCCCTTGTAGTTTGCCTTTCTCAGGATTGCTTCTTGAAAGACCCGATACACGCCACCAGAACTTATGCAGAGAGTGATGCGAAGGATATTGTCGTATATACATTTTCCAATTTTTGTCAATCGCGCTATCAAATAACATATAGGCTTTAAAAAACCTAATCCTGTCCGTTTTAGAAATTGTGGCTATTTTTTGGTTTAAAGATTCTCCTGGCTTATCGTCAAGGGAAACTGGCACATTGGATTTATAATCTTTACCAGAGAGCCAGCGCAGTTTCTCAAGAGAGCGATCCAGACGCAACAAATTCCTAATCCTTTGCTGAATATCAAGCTTATCCAAAACGACCGATTTGTCCAGGTCTATGATATATGCGGTGAATTTCCCAGTTGAATCTTTTTTCAGGAGTACATTTTTTAGATGCAAATCTGCATGATAGATACCCGCTTCGTGCATATTCCTTATCAGTTTTACGAGGGCAAAGATTACTGGCTTTTTGTAAGTCTGTATGAATTCTGGCGAAGATTTTTTGAGGAATTCGACCATGTCTACAGCACCATCTATCTCCTTTGATATAAACTTTGCCTTATAAAATAAACCCCACAGTCTTCGCTTGGCTATAGCAATCACTTCGGCAGATGGAACGCCCCTTTGAGATGCGGTTTCACTAGTAAACAACTCCTTTAAAGGCCTGTTTCCATTAAGGAAAACTCCGCCAAAAAGCTTGCCCAATAAACCACCGTGTCTGTAGTCCCTGATAATAAACCGTTCCGTGCTGTTCTCCGTCATAGGCACAGACAAATAACTTCCCCTTCCAAATTTTACCTGAGTATTATTACCGCTCTTATGCAGAAATTCTTTATCCAAAACAATGCGGAG
>MHZD01000124.1:0-6620 GCA_001828645.1 Planctomycetes bacterium RIFOXYC2_FULL_41_27
CTTTACTTTCACAATGTCGCCAATTCTGCCAAGCTTATCTACATTTTTCTTCAACAACAATTCCATGATTATATCCTCCTAGGCCACATACGGAAGTAGCGCCATAAACCTCGCCCTTTTAATAGAAACCTTCACCGAGTGTTGGTGATGGGCGCAGTTTCCAGAACGTTTTCTCGAAAAAAGCTTTCCTTGAGAAGTTGCAAGCTTCGGTAAATATATCGAATCTTTGTAATCCACTTCATCAACACCCATCCTGCAAAACCGGCACTTACTCGTTTTATTAAACTCTTTTTTACTCATACATTTCTATCCTTCTATGAAAATTCTATGAAACTATTCCCCGTTTTCACGAGGACAAGACTAAAATGGTATTTCTTCATTATTAATATCAAGATTGACATCTTCAGGCGTCATGTTAGGTGATTTTCCCTCTTTGGGTGATGAGCCTGTTTCTTCTGTAGGACGTTTAGCCGATACCCCAATGAATTGGAAATTATCAGCAACAACACGGAGCGTACTTCGTTTTTGTCCATCCTTAGTTTCCCATTGATTAAATTGCAACCGCCCTTCAATAAAAATCGGATTCCCTTTACTAAAATATTCGCCTACAACTTCCGCTCTGCGCCCAAAGATATTGATTTCAACATAACACACATCTTCCTTCTGCTCCCCACTTTTAGCAGTCCAAGCCCTATTGATCGCTATTCCAAAGCTTGCAACCGCTAATCCTGCCGGGGTGTATCTCAACTCCGGATCTCGGGTGAGGTTCCCCATAAGAAACACTTTGTTAAGACTTGCCATACCTTACTCCTATCAAAAAATCTATTATAACAATTACTTTACAAATTCATTTTTACATAGAGTTTCTATCAGGTTTTGCGAACCACAAAGTACGGCCTGCGTCTTTAAAATCCTATGCTTCTTGTGCAAGTTTAAACAGACACATCGTTTTCAACCAACATATCCACGACCGGTATCTCAGGTATTTTATTAACATCCTTTTCTACTGCTGGTGCAACTGCTCCTATCTGAGATAAATCCTCAATCTTATCGTCTTTTACAATCAAAAAACGTACAATATAATCAGAAAGTTGGAAATTCTTTCTAATCGGTGTGATGGCTGAATTTTTAGCATTAAAATGGATCAACAGGTACGTCCCGCGTTTATGACTTTTGATCTTATATGCCAATTTTTTTTCGCCCCATTTTTCGGTTTTTAGTATCTCCGCACCGTTCTTTTGCAGAATATCCTGAATGTGTTTGACCACATTATCCCACTCTGTGCTGGCATGAGCATTATCAATTAAAAACAACCCTTCGTACATTCTCAAATTCTATTCCTCCTGCTTTTGACATTCATACTATAAAATACAAAACTATTTATACCTTTCCCCGTTTTCACGAGGACAAGTCTATACACAACAAAAGGTCAATTAAATTTATTCATACAAGCCTCGATGCCTTCAAATATCCAGGTTTTTAATGCCTGATAGGCATTTTCAATTGCTTCTTCTTTCATGTGCTCTTCTTCTTTAGAAAAAGGGGAGAGGACATAATCACTCGGATCTCCATCCGCAGGGGGGCGCCCTATCCCAATTCTTAAACGAGAAAAATCTGTAGAACCCAAGCTGTCTGCTATAGATTCTAGCCCCCGATGCCCCCCACACCCACCACTGCGTCTAATGCGTATTTTCCCCAGGGGCATGTCCAGATCATCGCATATGACCATGAGATCCTGCAGCGAGCATTTATACATATCTACAGCTTCTTTCACGGCGACTCCGCTCAAATTCATAAACGTCTGCGGTTTTAACAGGATAACCTCTTCCTGATCCA
This sequence comes from Planctomycetes bacterium RIFOXYC2_FULL_41_27, assembly GCA_001828645.1. Classification (GTDB taxonomy): domain Bacteria; phylum Planctomycetota; class Brocadiia; order Brocadiales; family Brocadiaceae; genus Wunengus; species Wunengus californicus. The sequence continues at coordinate 1,837 of MHZD01000124.1, forward strand.
CATACTTCTTACAAAAGAGGGACTGGAACTTTTTTTGAGTATACTCCATTTCAAGTTGCTGTGCAAGCCGATCTATTACCATAAAGCCCCAATTGTGTCTCGTCTTCAAATATTTTTCCCCAGGATTGCCCAGACCAACAATAATCTTCATTGATCGCATACCGCGTTAAGTCTTTTTTGCTGCCTCTGCAGATTCTTCTTCTCCCTCTTTTGGTTTCTTGGTAATGACTTCTGGTTCGGCCAGCAATTCCTCTTCTGATACGGCTTTTGCCTCTACAATCTGGTGCACAGATGCAACAACTAATTCAGTCTCTGATATATACTGAATACCTTCCAGTACGGGCAATTCCTTAACGTGAATCGCCTTACCTATTCCCAGTTCAGATATGTTTACTTTTATTTTCTCAGGGATAGCAGTTGGAAGGCATTCTATTTCTACATCCTTCATGACGTGGGTTAACACACCGCCTTCCTTCACTCCCACAGGCTCTCCATGCACCTCAAGCGGCACTCGCAGTTTTACCCTTTCCGTTAAATCAATCCGCGAGAAATCTACATGAAGTACACGGTCTAAGAGATTATCATATTGAACATCCTTTATAAGCGCAGATTCTTTCTTATTATCAACGGTTAAATTAATCATCCTTGTCCCAGAATGAAGGATGCGTGTAAAATCGTGTTCGTTCAGACAAAGCATAACATTATCCGGTTTATGCCCATATAATATCGCTGGGATTTGTCCAGACCCTCTAAGCTTTTTAACAGCCTTACTGCCCCTTGTTGTTCTTTTTTCCGCCTTTAATTCCAAGATTTTCATCTATTTTTACTCCCAAAAACAAAATTTAAACAAACAGAGAACTCACTGATTCATGACGGTGAATTCTCATTATCGCATCTCCTAAAAGTTCAGAAATAGACAGTACCTTTATTTTATTGTTCAATCCCTTTGCCTTCTCTGAAAGAGGTATTGTATCGGTTACTACGATTTCTCTAATGGGTGCAGCTGACAGTTTTTCTACTGCAGACCCGCAGAACACGGGATGGGTTGCACCCACATAAATATCTTTTGCACCCCGTTCTTTGAGCACATTCGCTGCCTGAGCAATCGAACCTCCGGTAGCAATTAAATCGTCAATCATTACCACATTTTTATTCGTTACGTCGCCTATTACGAATCCAATTTCAGTCTCATCAGGGCCTACCCTTCGCTTATCCACAATAGCCATTTTTATCCCCAATTTCTTGGAATAATTTCTGACCAGTTTTATACCCCCAACGTCTGGAGTCACCACTACCAGGTCTGACGAAACTAACCTTTCGAAATATTTTGATATTACAGGAAAGGCAAGCAAATGATCTACAGGGATATCAAAAAACCCCTGAATTTGAGCGGCATGCAAATCCATGGTAAGCACACGGTCTGCGCCTGACTCAGTTATAATGTTCGCAACTAATTTTGCGGTTATAGGTACTCGCCCCTCGTCTTTTCTATCCTTTCTTGCATACCCATAGTACGGCAGTACGGCTGTAATGCGTGCAGCCGATGCCCTTTTCAGACAATCAATAAATATAAGCAGTTCAGTCAAATTCTCATTAACAGGAGGACACGTCGGCTGCACCAAAAACACGTCGGCGCCACGAACATCCTCATTTACTTTCAGGTCAATTTCGCCATCGGGAAATCGGCCCACATACGCATTTCCCAATTCAATCGACAGGTGTTCGCAAATTTTCTTTGCCAGAGCAGGATTCGCATTTCCTGAAAAAATCTTTAAGTGGTTTATTTCCTCCAGCCTTCTTTTTTTATCCATGGTTATCCTTCTATCCTGGAAAAAAGACCCGCTTTATCCACCGTACCAGAAACCTCAACATCATCCTCTATCTTTGCATCTGCCTTTATATATGCGAAAGGGCCGATACAACATCGTTGGCCAATAACTACATTTTTACAAATATAAGTAAAAGGATTCACCTTTGTTCCCTCACCAATTTCGACGTGGCTTTCAATAAACGTATTTGCAGGGTCAACAATGGTTATACCTTTATCCATAAAATAACGTACAATTTCATTACGTCTTGTTTGGTTGACAGCCGCCAATTCCCGCTGAGTGTTTATCCCTAACACCTCAGTAGTATTTACACTCTCAAGCCCCTCAATTCTTTTTCCTTTATGGTAAAAGATCGAAATAATGTCAGTCAAATAAAACTCACCCTTTTTATTGCGAGGTGCAATTTCAGCTAATCCTTCCAAAAGGGATTTTACCTTAAAAACATACATACCTACGTTGATTTCTTTGATTTGTAATTCGTCTGCATTCGTCTCGCTCTCTTCTATAATTCCTTTTATACGCCCATGGGCATCTCTAAAAATCCGCCCGTATCCTTCGGGTTTGTCTAAGAATGCCGTTAATAATGTCACATCTGCATCGGCCTCTGCATTTGTCGCAATCAGTTTTTTCAGCATCTGCGGCTTAATGAGAGGGGCATCACCATTTAAGACTATGACGACGTCTGTAAGACCTGAAAGAAGATGCCTGGCAGACAGGACAGCCTGTGCCGTTCCCAACTGCTCCTGCTGTTCTACAATCTTGACAGATACTCCTTTAAGACTATCTTTTACTTCTTCTTTTTTATCTCCTACAATTACAATTATCTGCGAAATTCCTGCATTTTGCACAGCCTCAATCACACATTCCAAAAGGGTTATCCCACACACCTCGTGGAGCACCTTGGGTCTTGCAGACCGCATTCGCGTCCCTTTTCCTGCAGCAAGAATGACCGCTGTGGCTTTTCCCATCATTCATGACATTCAATAAAAAATGCAAAATTAAATAAACTTCTCCACTGCTATAAAATACAATGGCTACCCGGGGAGGACTCGAACCTCCAATGAGAGAACCAAAATCTCTAGTGTTACCATTACACCACCGGGTAGCAATCCTGATACAAAAGGTTTTAAATACGCAAACCATCCCCTCAAGACCTTTGCTATTCCGCTACTAACACCGCCCCTTTATCCGCAGATGTCACACATCTTGCATATCTAGCCAGCATGCCCTGTGTAATCTTTGGTTTAGGAGGCGTCCATTTCGCCTTACGCTTTGCGAGCAATTCTTTTGCAATATTTATATCTAATTTCCGATTTGGTATGTCTAGGACTATTTCGTCACCATCCTCCACCATCGCAAGAGGACCACCAACCATTGCCTCTGGAGACACGTGTCCAATACAAGGACCCTGGGTGCCACCCGAAAAACGCCCATCGGTAACCAGCGCCACCGATTCCCCCAAACCCATTCCTACAAGCGCTGCTGTAGGCGCTAACATTTCTCTCATCCCAGGCCCCCCACGTGGCCCCTCGTATCGTATCACTACAACCATCCCTTCTTTGACCTGCGAATTCATAATGGCATTCATCGCAGCTTCTTCACTGTCAAACACCTTCGCCTTACCCCGAAACTGCATCATCTTCGCGGATACAGCGCTCTGTTTGATCACAGCGCCATTGGGCGACAAGTTTCCGTACAAAACGGCAATTCCACCTTCCTTATGATATGCCTTTTCTTTTGAACGGATAACATCTTCGTCACAAACTTCTGCTTTCTTTGCTATTTCTTTTATACTTAAACCGCTAACTGATAAACCATCGTTCAAGTCGTTATATAAACGTTTCATAACAGCCGGGATACCACCCGCATAATATAAATCTTCTAATAAATATTCACCGCCTGGCTGCAAGCTTGTTATATGCGGAGTTCTCTTACTAATATCATCACACAATTTTAAATCAACTTCCACACCAGCCTCTTTAGCAATAGCAGGGATATGTAAACATGAATTTGTAGAGCCGCCGAGCGCCATATCAACCATAATAGCATTCTCAAAGGCCTTTCGAGTCATAATTTTTCTGGCAGTAACACCTTTTCTAACCAACTCCACGATCTGCTGCCCACTCTTATAGGCGATCCTTTCTTTTTCAGAAGAGATCGCCAATGCTGCAGCACACCGAGGCAACGACATCCCTAACGCCTCAGACACACACGCCATGGTATTTGCAGTGTAAAGTCCCTGACATGAACCAGGACCAGGACATGCCTCCATCTCAAGACAGGATAGCTGATCGTCTGTGATCTCCCCCTTACGCCTTCTTCCCACCGCTTCAAAGGTGTCTTTTACTAAAGACAGCTTCTGTTTCCCAGATCGGCCTGAGATCATCGGACCTGCAGTCACAACAATCCCCGGAATGTCTAGTCTGGCAACACCCATCAACATGCCCGGGGTAATTTTATCACAGTTTGTCAGCATTACCAGCCCGTCCAGGCAGTGTGCATTCACTACACATTCAATAATATCGGCAATAAGGTCTCTTGATGCAAGGGAATAATGCATTCCTTCGTGTCCCATTGCAATTCCATCACAAATGCCTGGGACGCCAAAGATAAAGCTAATCCCACCGCCTGCATGAATTCCTTTTTCGATCGCTCTTTCCAGCGACCGCATGTGTATATGACCGGGAATAAGATCTGTGAAGCTGCTTGCAATCCCAATAAAAGGTTTGCCTAAATCCTCTTTACTAAGACCAGTTGCATATAAGAGCGCCCGGGCTGGAACACGTTCGAGTCCCTTGGTAATTTTATCACTACGCAAGTGGTTATTTTCCTAAATGTAAACTATTCTTGTTTTATATAATATTAAGCCTTTTTATTATAGCGAAAAGCTTTCCTTTGTCAAACTAAAACTCTTCCGCGTTATTTAGATTTCACTTGACTTTCATCTGACATTAT
>MHZD01000124.1:6634-7700 GCA_001828645.1 Planctomycetes bacterium RIFOXYC2_FULL_41_27
ATTTCACTTGACTTTCATCTGACATTATGTTGAAATTTTTTGTGTCGTTAACTGTTTTTGCCTTCCTCACTTAAACTACTTTTGTACCACATGATTTTGGTCAGTGCATGTCTTTTGGGTTTGAACTGTCGTTTTAACGGACGATCAAAGGCAACCGAATCTCTCATCTCTTCTCTAAAAAACACCCATACTGTTCCTTTTTGTCCGGAACAACTTGGTGGGCTACCTACACCAAGATATCGCGCCTGGATTACCCATGGCGATGGAATGGACGTATTAGAAGGAAGGGCGAGGGTAATCAACGAGGTTGGCGCCGATGTCACGTCCCAATTTATTAAGGGCACTGCCGAAACTGAAAAGTTGGTTACGCTTTTCAATATCAAAAAAGCATACCTGAAAAGCAAAAGCCCCTCATGTGGTGTAGGAAAAATTTATCGTAACAAAAAATTGGTGACTGGAAATGGAGTTTGTGCTACGATGTTAATTCAGAAAAATATAAAACCAATCTCTGTTTAGTCTCACTTTAAGGAGCATGCATGAATCATACAGAACAAATAGAATTACCTCACGTTAAGAAAGCAGGTTTACACAGAAGGCTTTATGAGTGGACGTTACACTGGGCCCATACTCCTTATGGGTCCATTGCACTTTTTGCACTAGCTTTTTGTGAATCCTCATTCTTCCCGATACCACCGGATGTACTCCTAATGGCGCTTGCGTTTTCACTACCAAAAAAATCTTTCAAATATGCAGCAATCTGCTCGGTAGGGTCTGTTTTAGGCGGATGTTTTGGTTATTTTATCGGATACCAATTCTTTGAACATATAGGACTACCTATCCTTAACCTTTATGGTGTAACGGATAAATTTAACTATGTTAAAGATAAGTATAACGCCAACGCCTTCGCTGCCGTAGCCATTGCCGGATTCACACCCATCCCCTATAAGGTCTTTACCATTGCGGCAGGCGTGTGTAAGATCAATTTCTGGACATTTATTATTGCATCGGCCGTCAGCCGTTCCGGGAGATTTTTTATTGTGGCAGGGCTTGTTTACCTATTCGGACC
>MHZD01000125.1 GCA_001828645.1 Planctomycetes bacterium RIFOXYC2_FULL_41_27
AAACTGATCTGCAGCATTTCTGGCAAGCGCTTCTGTTTCCATATCATTCTGAATGGTATCTTCGAGAACAGTCACCTTGGCCTTAAAATAAGGGTCTGTTTGTGTATATTCATCAATCCTGATCCTCCGTATACCCTGCACCAGCATCTTTGCTGAATTATCCGGCATACGAATCATCTGGAGCACCACGGCCGCGGTAGCGTAGCCGTATAAATCAGATTGTTTTACAACCTTGGCTTCTTTCTCTTTTTGAGCCACGAGCGCCAGGAATCGGTTACCGGCCAGGACATGGTTCAAGAGTTTGAGGTCTCTTTCCGTAAAAACACTCAAGGCAGCTACCATGCTGGGGAAAATTACGGTATCCCGAACGGGAAGGACAGGCATTTCGCTCGGTATTTTTATCTTATCTGCTTTTCCTGCTTCTTCTATATGAGCATCAAGGCTTGTCGATACTTTAGCTTCTGATGTGTTTTTGCTATCATTCTCTGTCATATAAACTCGCACCGTTTCTAAACGAGTTAATCCCCCTTAGAAAAGGGGGAATCAGGGGGTTGTGTTTTTCCTGGGGTTATTTTACAACCCCCAAGCCCCCTTTATTAAGGGGGATTTTTATATCCACTATCTCCTGATCCGCATAAATAAAATGAAAATTCCTATACAATGAACTTATTGCTGAATATTAATCTTTATCGAAAACGTTTTTGTCGGCTGCTGTTCTGCCTTGGGCAAAACAACCACGAGAAACCCATCCTTATAAGCGGCTTGAATATTGTCCTTATTGATAGGTTTGGGGATAAGGATACTCCTTTCAAAATATCCATAACGAATCTCCACCTGATAAAAGCAGGTCCTTTCGTAGGTTGAAGTGTCGTTTCTATATCCACTGATGGTGAGGATTTCGTCTGAAAAAGCGACTTGAATATCCTCTGATTTTGTCCCGGATATTGACATCTTCACAACGATTTCATCCGGAGTTTCATAGACGTCTGTGGGAGGTTGCCACGGATTTGACGAATCGGTAGGAATATTTTTATTAAAGGCAAAAAACTCTGTAAAGATCTTCTCCAGTTTACTCTGTTTCGCATCGGTTCTGTAACTGATACTATCGTAATTTGTTGTCATCTGAGACGTCTATACCTCCGTTTGGACTCTGAAACGAAAATTACTATAGCAATTTTTTTTTGTAAGTGCAAGGATTTATATAACGCTTGAACGAAAACTAACAAAACTGAACTATTACGAAATTACAGGGTTTATAGATTTCTCCCTTAATAAAAAACCCCGCCTGGAAGGCGGGGTTTTTAAAAGCTGAACACTATTCAATTCACCAATTACTCTCCCGGCTGACGCTCCGGGTTCAATAACTGAAATTATTAATACATATCTCCGTACCCACCGTATCCACCACCTGGCGGCATAGGAGGCATCTTCTTCTTTTCTGGTATCTTGCCAACAATGGCGTCAGTTGTCAGAAGTAAGGTAGATATGCTGGCAGCATTTTGTAAAGCCGTTCTGACCACCTTCGTTGGGTCAATGATACCTTCGGCTACCATATCGCAATATCTATCAGCGCTGGCATCGTAGCCTTCGTTTCCTTTGGCTGTTTCTACTTTTTGGACAACGATGGCTGCATTTGCTCCTGCATTTGTCGCAATCTGCCTCAGAGGCGACCTTAATGCCCTTCGAACGATATCGACACCCACAGCCTCATCACCGGTAAGTTTCAATGAATCCAGAGCCGGAAGAGCCCGCAAAAGTGACACACCCCCGCCTGGAAGAATTCCCTCTTCAACCGCCGCACGGGTAGCATGAAGAGCATCTTCCACACGCGCCTTCTTCTCCTTCATTTCGCTTTCGGTAGCAGCGCCTACATTAACCTGTGCCACCCCACCGGCCATTTTCGCCAGCCTTTCCTGAAGCTTTTCACGGTCATAGTCTGAGGTCGTTATCGAAATTTCCTTTTTGATCTGCTCAATACGTCCTTTAATCTTTTTACTTTCACCTGCCCCTTCTATGACGATCGTATTTTCCTTATCAATCTCGATCTTCTTCGCACGGCCTAAGTCTTTGAGCTGGATGGTCTCCATATTGATACCAAGGTCTTCAAAGACCGCCTGGCCGCCGGTAAGGATTGCAATGTCTTCCAACATAGCCTTACGCTTATCGCCAAATCCAGGAGCCTTCACAGCAGCACATTTTAAAGCCCCTCTGAGCTTGTTCACAACCAGAAGGGTCAGCGCCTCTCCTTCTATTTCTTCGGCAATGATCAATAGGGGTTTTCCTGTCTGAGAAACCTTTTCCAGGATAGGAATCAGCGCCTTGCCTGTTGTAATTTTTTTCTCATGGATCAGAATATAGGCGTCTTCTAACACACATTGCATCGAATTCGGGTTCGTAATAAAATATGGTGATAAATAGCCTTTATCAAATTGCAACCCTTCAATCCATTTCGCATCGGTTTGCAGGCTTTTGCCTTCTTCTACGGTTATGACCCCGTCCTTTCCAACCTTTTCCATGGCGTCGGCAATGATCTTCCCGATCTCAGTATCATAATTCGAGGCGACGGTAGCGACCTGTTCAATTTCCTTTCGCCCTTTAACGGGGATACACATTTCTTTAAGCTTTTTTACTACCGTTTCAACTGCCTTATCAATGCCACGTTTGAGCGCCATCGCATTAGCGCCAGCCGTTACGCTCTTCAATCCTTCAACGAATATTGCCTCTGCAAGAACGGTAGCGGTAGTAGTCCCATCACCCGCAACGTCACTGGTTTTCGAAGCAACGGCTTTTACCATTTGTGCGCCCACATTCTGCATATGGTCTGAAAGTTCAATTTCCTTTGCAACAGTTACTCCGTCCTTCGTGATGGTCGGTGAGCCAAAGCTCTTCTGAATAATAACGTTGCGTCCGCGCGGCCCTAACGTTATCTTTACTGCATCCGCTAATTGCCTTACACCAAGCTTAATGGTTTCAAGCGCATCATGGTCAAATATAATTTTTTTTGCCGACATATCTAAGTGTCCTCCAATATTTTTCTATCCACTAATAAAAACTTAGTAAAGATTTTAGCAAACTGAGTGCCGACAAATCAATAATAATAACACGCCAGTATCATTATTTTAATAGGGTTAAGTCGTTACGTTACAATTAAATAAAACACAACTATATAGAAAATGGAAATTATTGAAAAATCTTCAAAAGTTGTATATGTCATTATGACAGTGTTCCTATTTAAATTCTCTTTGACAATGTGTCAATATGACAGGCATAATTCGTTGCAGGTATCAATTTAGTCTTTTTAAAAATTTATCAATCATGAGCTCCGTCAGGAGCAACCTGTTTGTAGCGAGATAGGATGCCATAACAGATATCAGCTCCGTAGGAGCGACCTATTTGCATATCAATCATATACAGGTCGCTCCTACGGAGCTGATCATATATTAACGATTAATTGCTACAAACAGTACGCCCTTAACAGGGCTTAATTTTTTCAAAACACTAAATTGATACCGTTGTAGAAATTAATGATTTACGAATTACTATTTTAGATTAAAAAATCATAAATTGCACTTTTATTTACTCGTGCTGGTTCAATCGTCCTCGATTGAACCGAAATGTTTCGGTTCCGGCTGCAAACCCTGAACCAGCACAGAGGACATGCTTCGTTAGGTTTTTCTTTGTGGCTTTGTTTCTTCGTGGCGTAAGAAAGTTGCCGAAGGACTGTTTAATTTTCATTGAAAGCCTTGAAAATGCTGATAAAATTCATGCCATGCAGTATGAATTCAAAGACAAAAACATAACGGTAATGGGATTGGGCTTGTTTGGCGGCGGTGTTGGCGTTGCCCAATTCCTTGCGAAACAGGGCGCTCGCGTTACCGTAACCGACCTGAGAAACGCAACCGAACTCTCCTCTTCCATAAAACAACTTGAAGGACTTCCAATTTCTTACAAACTTGGAGGGCATTCTGAAGAAGATTTTATAAACGGTGACATGGTTGTCGTTAATCCCGCCGTACCAAAAAACTCAAAATTTATAGAAATAGCGCGAAATAACCGTGTACAGGTTGATACTGAAATAAACATTTTCTTCAAATTGTGTCCTGCCCCTATCATCGGTATAACCGGCAGCAATGGGAAATCCACCACGACCGCATTAACCGGCAATATTTTGCAGGAGACATCCCGAAGGACATGGGTGGGTGGAAATATAGGAAAATCGCTTCTGTCAGACCTTGAAGAAATAAAACCGTCAGATATTGTGGTGCTTGAACTCTCCAGTTTTCAACTGGAAGAATTCAACAGTACAAAAAAAAGCCCTCACATCAGTATTGTAACCAACATATCGCCCAACCACCTCGACAGGTATGCCGACATGGATGAATATATTCAGGCGAAAAAAAACATTATCTTACACCAGGATTCTGGAGATTATGCAATTCTTAACTACGATGACCCGGAATTAAAGAGGTGGAAAAATGACTGCAAGGGTCATATTTTGTGGTACAGTGCAAAACAGACAATGACAGACGGCGCATTTGTAAAAGGCAATGACATTGTAGTTTCTCTAAATGGCCAAAGCATGGTAATCCCGTGTGTATCAAGAATCAAAATACCTGGCATTCATAATCTTCAAAACGTCCTTGCTGCATCATGTGCCGCTTATCTGGCTGGCGCAAGGGAAGAACATATTGAAAAAGCCATAACGGCCTTCACTGGGTTAGAACACCGTCTGGAATTCGTGCGGGAGGTAAACGGCGTGCGATATTACAACGATTCCAAGGCAACAACGCCGGAGTCGTCTATAGCTGCCATCACAGCCTTTCAAGCCCAAGTTATACTCATTGCCGGCGGATACGACAAGGGGAGCAGTTTTGAGGAATTTGCTGAGACATGCGCACGAAATACAAAAGCAGTCGTCCTTATTGGGAAAACGGCAGGGAAAATACAGGAACTTATTTTGGAGAAAAAGGTCAAGAAAGCAACTCCTTTAATATACACACAAAAGACCCTCGAGGAGGCATTTCGGCAGGCAAATACTATGGCAAAGTCAGGAGACGTTGTATTGCTCTCCCCTGCATGCGCCAGCTACGACATGTTTCTTAACTACGAGGAGCGTGGCAGAAAATTTAAGGATATGGTTCAAGCCATCCGTGCTAGTTCAGGCTTGTAGCCTGAACAGAAACATTTCGGTTCAATCGAGGACGATTGAACCAGCAAAAACCCATTCTTTATTTTTTGTCTATTTGCAAGTCACACACTCAGAACCCCAAACCTTCGTATTATCCACAAAACACGCAAAAAAAAACGAAAAGAAATCGACACTTGATTTTTTTAAGGCAATCGTTACCTTAACGTTTTCCTCTTTCAATACCAACCGATCCGGCGGGGGAAGAAAATCTTTAATGACTTTCAGTTCACCCGTCGGTTCTTTGGTATATTTTATTTTTTTCTTCATATATCTTTCTTCCTTTCCTCCAATATCCCGCGCCATAAATGCGAATAACATTATAAATGTATGGCTATTTGTATGGGTTGAATTGGCAACCTTAAATTTCTTATGCTACTAAAGCACCGAGGCACGAACAGATTTATTGGAAGGTCACGAAGCACCGTGCCCCTACATGGTGACTTTGTAGCTCTTTCCTACGCTTTAATCACCTGCATGCCGCTTTCGAGGGCTTGTTTATTGATGGCAAGCAAATTCCCCTTTTTCCCTTTGAGCATCGCCTGCAATTGATCCAAAATAAGATGGGCAGAGAATAATTTTTTAATCGCAAGGAAAGCGCCTAACATGACAACATTCGAGACCAGTACATTCCCCAATTTGCTGGCAATCTCTGTTGCAGGTATTTTATACGTTTTTGCATCGGGAAGGTTGTTTGATTTGATCATGGAGGAATTCAGGACAAGCAACCCAGCGGGTTTTAACATGTCTTTATACTTTTGATACGAGGGTTGGTTCATGACAATGAGGGTATCGGCTTCTTCGATGAGTGGTGAAAAGATTTCTTCGTTTGAAATGATAAGGTGATAAACTGCCGTTCCACCCCGAACTTCAGTGCCGTAGGAAGGGAAATACGTTACATATTTACCATCGGCCATGGCGGCCTGTGCAAGCAGTTTCCCCAGCAGCATCATCCCCTGTCCGCCAAAACCGGCTAAGATAATTTTCTCCGTCATAACTTAGTTTTTGTGTTCCCAATCTTTTACCACCCCCAAAGGGAATGTCCTGGTCATTTCTTCATCAATATACTTCATCGCTTCGTTGGCATCCATTCTCCAGTAGATTGGGCAGGGAGATAGAATTTCTATCAGGGAAAATCCCTTCTTTTCCATTTGGGTTTTAAACCCTTTTTCAAGCGCTTTTTTTGTCTTACGGATGTTTTCAGGAGATGATAAACTGACTCTTTCAAGATAGCTGCTGCCATCCAGACTGGCTAACAGCTCACAGACACGGATGGGATATCCGTAGTTTATCGCATCTCGACCGGACGGCGTGGTAGCGGTTTTCTGCCTGAGTAAAGTCGT
>MHZD01000126.1:77-20428 GCA_001828645.1 Planctomycetes bacterium RIFOXYC2_FULL_41_27
CAAGCTACAGGAAAGGTGTTTTTTGCTGATATTGCAAAGGGTATCTTTACTTATGTGTTGAGGGACATGACCTCTCCGGGGGGCGGTTTCTATTCCGCTGAAGACGCCGACAGCGAAGGGGTAGAAGGCAAGTTCTACGTCTGGACGCCTGATGAGATTATAAAAATATTGGGTGAGAAGGAAGGGAGAATATTCTGTGATTTTTATGACGTCTCTAAAGAGGGCAATTTTGAGGAAAAGAACATCCTGCATGTAGATAAGGCATTGGATGCCTTTGTTAAGTTAGAAGGTATAAAGCTCGAAGACCTCCAGGAAATGCTCGGCAAAGCCAGGGCAAAACTCTTTACGGTGCGTGAGAAACGCATCTACCCTCACAAGGACGATAAAATACTTACCTCGTGGAACGGATTGATGATTGCCGCCCTGGCCAAGGGCGCTCAGGCCCTCAATGAGCCAAAGTATGCGCAGGCGGCGATGCGTGCGGCAGATTTTATCCTGAACACATTACGGCTGAAGGATGGTTCGCTCCTAAAACGATACAGACTGGGTGAGGCAGCTATTCCCGGGCATCTGGATGACTATGCTTATTTTGTATGGGGCTTAATAGATCTCTACGAGGCAACCTTTGAGGTAAAATATCTTAAAATAGCTTTGGAACTTAATAAACTAACGATCGATGATTTCCGGGATAAAAAGGGGGGTGGTTTCTTTTTTAGCGGCAAGAGGAACGAACAACTCATTGCACAGACCAAGGAGATATATGACGGAGCTACACCTTCCGGGAATTCAGTCGCTCTCATGAATATTTTGCGATTAAGCCGTATGACCGGGAACCTGGATCTGACAAATATTTCCGGGCAAATTATGAGAACATTTGCAGAGACAGTAAACAATTATCCGTCCGGATATACCCAATTTCTGTGTGCCCTTGACTTTGCCTTAGGTCCTACGAAGGAGATTGTCGTTGCAGGAGAGCCTGGCTCTGATGATACAAAGCAGATACTCAAGGAAATAAGAAGGAGATTCCTGCCCGGCAAGGTCGTAATATTACATCCGGAAAAGGATAAATCTGTCGAAGAAATTATCGGGTTCGTCAGGGAGCAAAAGGCAATAGATGGCAAGGCTACAGCCTATATCTGTGAAAATTATGCCTGTAAGGCTCCTACGAATGATATGAACCGGATAGTGAAGCTTTTAGATGAACGCTGAGTATTTCAGGTATGATTGATTTGATATCGCTCTCTGTGTGTTCTGTTTCTGCATTCTTCTGGCTCATATTATTATTCATGCCTGTGCGCTGGCGCATGTCAGAACGCTGGGAAGCGACTGATAAACCACCCTCGCCGGTATCTCAACTCCCAAGTTTGTCCGTTATTGTTCCTGCTCGCAACGAAGGCGACTCGCTCCCGTTGACATTACCCTCATGGCTTGACCAGGATTATCCTGGATCGGAAGTTATCTTGATAGACGATGAATCAACTGATGGTACGGAGGAATGTGCCAGGAGTATTGCATCACGATCCAATCGTGCAATTCGCATTATTAAAGGAAATAGGCCTCCTTATGGGTGGACTGGCAAACTATGGGCGCTTCAGCAGGGGATCAACGTTTCTACCGGAGAATGGTTATTATTTACCGATGCTGATATACGCCATTGTCCAAACCTGTGGCGCGAGCTGGTGACGAAGGCATTGACTGAACAACGGGAAATGGTTTCTCTCATGGCATTCCTTGATACGGAAGGGATGTGGGCACGACTGCTAATACCAGCATTTGTCTACTTTTTTCACTTTATGTATCCATTTGTGAAGGTAAGGGATTCGCGGTCAAAAATATCTGCGGCTGCCGGCGGATGTGTGCTTATCTCCCGTCGTGCCCTTGATACAATAGGAGGTATCGCAGGGCATCGTAATGCGATCATAGATGACATGGCACTTGCCAGACGCATCAAGCAAGCAGGTATGCCGCTGTCGCTTTCATTGACAATATCCGCGGTAAGCATCCGTCCATATCGTAGACTTTCCGATATATGGGATATGGTTGCGCGCAGTGCATTTGCACAGTTACGGTGTTCGTGGTTGGCTCTGATTGGTGCGGTACTGGGGATGTTGATTTTATTCATAGCGCCGATGGTGGGTATTTGTGCATTCATTGGACAAATCGTTTCTCCGGCTACACCTATCATTTCGCTTGTTGCACTATCGTTGATGGCATTGACGTACATACCCACAATTCGTTTTTTCAGGCTGGGAGTAAGTCGAGTATTTACATTACCCATTGCAGGCTTACTTTACATGGCAATGACAGTGTCTTCCGCCCTTAATCATCTTTTTGGCCGACACGTATGGAGGGGTGACCGTACCAGAAATGCTCTGTAAATAAAATGGATGGTAATGTTGTTTATTGCTAGCGTATCGTGCAAAAACAAAGCTACTAATACAAGTGTCATTGCGATGCATGGAACGGTGAGACAATCTCTGACAACCCCCTTAATTCCCCTTTGCTAAAGGGGACTTGAGGGGTGGTTAATTTGGTTGTGGCTACTCCACACTGTGTAAATCTGTTTAATCTGCGTAATCTGTGTCCTATTTTTGGTTGTAGCTTCGCCACGCTGTGTCCTCTTTGGCGTTCTTTGCATTTTTTAGGTTTTATAGTTATTGTTGTTATAGGTGATAAAAAAAGGTTGTCTTTTTAATTTTAATTTGTAATAATTGCGAAAATCGTAATTCGTAAAATTTTGCTAAACTTGTCCTCGTAAAAACGGGGAAGCGTCAAAATTTTTTTTGTAAGCGCCTAACATTTCATAGGGTGTTTATTGAAGGTTGGAATTAAAGTTAAATTCTGGGGTGTAAGGGGATCCATTCCTACACCTGGGGTAAAGTATGTAAAATATGGTGGAAATACCCCGTGCGTGGAAGTTCGACTACCAAACGATCAATTGTTTATATTTGATGCGGGCACTGGTATCAGAGAACTTGGGAACGTATTGTGTAAAGGAGAAGGAAAGCTTGAAGCCCATATATTTCTAAGCCACTTCCATTGGGATCATATTCAAGGCCTACCCTTTTTCAAACCCTCTTATATTGAGGGGAACGAGATTGTTATCCTTGGGATGGATTTGCAAGATGCAAGGTTAGACAGCATTATCTCCAATCAGATGGAAAGTATATATTTTCCAGTTAAATTGCAGTCTTTGTCAGCACACATAAAGTTTCAAATACTCTCGGAGGGAAGCAACTTCATCAAGGGGATAAGAGTTGATACCGTATATCTTAATCATCCGGGTCAGGCCATGGGATACGTAATAACTTTTGGAAAGATAAAAATATGTTATTTTACAGATAATGAACTAGTGCCATCATGGGTAACCGAAAACTTTAAATTGAAATATAATTCAAATACCAGAGAAAATATTTTAAAATTAATTGGTAGCGCGGATTTGCTCATCCATGATGCCCAATATACAGATGAGGAATACAAAACCAACGTTGGTTGGGGACATTCCCCCCTTAGTGAAGTATTGAGTCTTGCAAAAGAGGGCAGAGTAAACAGGCTGGCGCTCTTCCATCACGATCCGGATCATTTCGATGAACAAATTGACATTTTTGTGGCAAATTGCAAGGAAAACCTGAATGGGTCTAATCATATTATGGAATGTTTTGCTGCGCACGAAGGCATGGAACTACATTTCTAAGCGCATTCTTATACTGGCATATAATTTACTCCGTTCTCGCAAAGGTTTATTCCTCACCGACGGTTATCTAAGTGGGATTCACCTTTCGAAATTGATTTAAGTTCCAATATTACCGTAGATATGGAATGTATTTCTTAAAATAATTGTCGGGTAGCAACGCCATTTTTAATGGCAGCATCAGCAACTGCCTTAGCCACTTCCTTATGCACCTTCTCATTGAAAACGCCTGGTATAATATAATCCTCGGATAGATGATCCTCGTCGATAGCATTTGCAATAGCGTATGCTGCCGCCATATTCATCTCATCATTGATTGTCGTTGCACCAATATCTAATGCCCCTCTGAAAAGACCGGGGAAGCAAAGTACGTTATTGATCTGGTTGTGGTAATCTGACCTGCCTGTGGCAATAATTCTGGCGATACCCTCGATCAAATCAGGTTCGATCTCCGGCGTGGGATTTGCCATAGCAAATACGATAGAGTCCTTATTCATAGCCTTTACCATGTCCTTTGTAATAATATTCGGCCCAGAGACACCGATGAAAACATCCTTTCCCTTCATGGCATCGGCAATCACCCCTTTTTCATTATTTGGATTTGTAATTTCTGCCAGGGCTTCCTTGTCGGGATTCATATGGGTCTTTCTGCCTTTATAAATAATTCCGGCAGTATCGCATACTACTATGTTTTTAGCGCCTGCGCTGAGAAGTATTTTGGCAATTGACGTTCCTGCAGCGCCGGCGCCGCTGATAACGATAGAAACATTTTCTATCTTTTTCCCAACCACTTTTAATGCATTAATGAGACCTGCAAGGCAAACTACTGCTGTGCCATGCTGGTCATCGTGAAATACGGGAATCTTTAAGGCTGCCTTTAACCTCTTTTCGATCGCAAAACACCTGGGGGCTGAAATATCTTCAAGGTTAATGCCGCCAAAAGTGGGAGCAATGTTTATAACAGTATTGACTATTTCATCTACATCCTTGGTGTTTAGCAAAATGGGAAATGCATCAATACCCCCAAATGCCTTGAATAACATGGCCTTGCCTTCCATAACAGGCATTCCCGCCACGGGTCCTATGTCACCCAAGCCTAAAACAGCAGTGCCATCAGTAATAACCGCTACGGTATTCTTGATAATGGTATATTCTTTGGCCAGTTCGGGGCGTTCGTGGATGGCCATGCAAACTTTGGCTACGCCGGGTGTGTATACTCGCGAAAGGTCTTCAAAAGTAGAAATGCCAATGCGATTATTTAAAAATATTTTTCCCTTCTCGTGGAGTTCGAAGACCTTGTCTTTGACGCTGATGACTTCAACAAATTCCTTTCCAATGGCCGAAAGGGCATTCATAATGTCTTTGACCTGTTTGTCGGTGCTAACATAAACAGCCAGATCTCTGACCTTAAATTCTTTTTCCGCCTTGATAATCTGAATATTGCCCATGCTGCCACCTAACTTACCAATAGCAGTAATGGCCATGCCTAATGTGCCAGGGGCATTTTTTAACTTTAAACGAAAAGTTACGAGGTTTTCGGTGAGTTTCATTTTGTCAGCCTCCGATTCAATTATAATATTACCTTATAAAAACATCTTTTCCCCATTTACATGAGGACAAGTTTTTGCAAGTTTTTTTACCTCCCCTTTGTCCCCTCCTTACGAAGGAGGGGATACAGGGGTGGTTAATTCGGTTGCGGCTATGTTGCGCTATGATATTGTATTAGTCAGTCTGTACGCCCATTGATGCAACTTGGATTTTTGCAGCATAGGCTTTCTTCTTGCAGAATAGCATTAATGCACCACCTGTCATAATAACACAGGCAGAGATTATCAGCGTCAAACGTATGCCGATATGCTGATATAACATCGTTCCGATGAAAGGAGCAGTGAGTCCTCGTATGCCGATAAGAGAATATTGTATACCAAAGATACCAGGCGTGTGTTCTCTTTTGACTTCCTGAATGATATGGTTATACCAGCATAAGTCCCACCCATTCATGATTACACCACTGATGACTGCTGCGAAGAATATGGGATATATATGGTGTGAAATTGCGTAAAGAAAAGGAATAGCTACGGCAATGAGCATGATGACCTTTAGTAGATTCAGTGGTTTAAAGCGATCAATAAGGTGTCCCCAGAAGAAGAAAGAGATCGAACCTGAAAGCGCTGTAATAGAACCTAAATATCCAATAATCGTATTTGATAGTGAGAGTTCGTCAACCAGAAAGAGAGGATAGAGAGGCACGCCAATGAGATAGCCAAAGCCGGCAATAAAGAACGACATAGTAAAATATTTAAGATGATTGTTTTTGCCAAACTCATGTATGATAACCGATAAACGTTCAAGCGCATTGATCTTTGTTTCGCGTCGAATCTTGATCTTTCTGAAAAGCAGTGAAGAAGTCATTCCAAATACAGCGCCAACCGGGAAAATGAATCGATAAAAAGTGCCGTTACCAAGGTCTAATAAATATCCCCCTGCAAATGAGGCCACTACTGTCGACATATTACAGAAGAACCGCACGTATCCCATAGCCTTTCCACGGTAATTTTCGTGATAAACTTCTTTCATAACACTGCTATAAGCTGGCATTGCCATCGATTCCAGGATTGCAGCGCATACGACGATGGATGTAAAGATTAAAGGATTTTTTACAAAAAAGACGGCTAAATACAAACTCCTTGAAAAGAATGTGGGGAATACCACCCATAATACTTTTTTGCCGTTTCCGCACAGTTTTGCCCAGATCAGCGTAAGCAGGAAACAGGCCGTGGGGGCGGCAGTAATGACAGCAACTTCCAGGGACGTTGCACCCATCCTTAGTCCAATGATGGGTGCAAAAAATACAACCAATCCGTTGAAAATACCAAAAAATATGCCCGATCTTACATCGTAGAAATAAGCAATGCGGGTATAGTATGGAAATTTTTTACCAAGAAACATACACTACAGGAGCAATCGACTTAATCCCCCTTAGAAAAGGGGGAATCAGGGGGTTGTGTTTTTTCCCGGGGTTATTTTACAACCCCCTAACCCCCTTTATTAAGGGGGATTTCTATATCCACTATCTCCTGATCCGCATAAATAAAATGAAAATTCCTCTACAATCAAGATAAACCTTGATTGCAGGTGTTTATAACAATATAATTTCACAATTCTATAACATTTATTTATAGTAAGGCAAGGAAAATACAAAACATGAAAATACTTATCATATCGGACATTCACGGTAATCTGGCTGCATTAGACGCCGTTCGTGAAGAAGCCGATAAGGTTTTTTGTCTGGGGGACATTGTAAATTATGGACCCTATCCCACCGCATGTCTTGAAAGGGTTCGTGACTTAACCGATGGAATAGTTCGAGGAAATCATGACAATGCCATAGGTAGAGACGCGGAGTGTGGATGTTCTATAAAATATAAAGAACTCAGTGATGCAGGTAAAATTTATACAAAGGGCATTTTGAACAAAGACGAGAAAGATTATATTGCCAATTTTCCTGTAACACTGCATACAAAAATAAACGGGACAAGATTCTTGTTTTCGCACGGTTCTCCAGGAGGCGACATGTATAAATATCTTTGTCCGGATGTTTCTCAAAAGGAATTGGAGGAAGAGCTAAGGGATATCCGTGCCGACATCGTATTTGTCGGTCACACCCATCTTCCCATGGTGCGTAAAATAAATGGTATTCTCGTTGTGAATCCCGGTAGTGTGGGCCAACCACGCGATGGTGTCCCTTTGGCCTCGTATGCTGTTTGGGAGGACGGTAGTATCACGATAAAACGAGTGCCTTATGATATAGAAGCGACGGTTAAAGGGTTACAGGGAACAAATATACCTTCCCGGCATGTTGCAACGCTTACTAAAATTTTAAAAGAGGGTGGGATGTAACTGATTGTTTAGTGTTTGAATGTTTGAAAGGCTTGCCTTTTATGAATCGGTGTGTTATATTTATTTATTTAAAGAAATGAGATTTTAAAGGGATATTGTTTAAGGTTAGGATAACAATGTCAAATGGAACTGAAAAAGATACTGGTACGTCTGATAAGATAGGAATAGTGCAGGGATCCGAGGTATTGTTTACAGAACAACAGGCAATAATCCAATCCCTCAAGCAGGAATTAGAAGTAAGTAAGAAAAAGGTTAATGAACTTCAGGATTCCATGCGACGACTTGCAGCCGATTTTGATAATTACAAGAAATGGGCTGCCAAAGAACGTCAAACCACCCGGCAAACGGCTGCGGAATCACTGATTAAAAAATTATTGGATATTTACGAAACTCTGGGAAAAGCTGTTTCTGCGGTAAATAATGCGGCGGGAAATGAATTCAAGGATGGAATAAAAATGATACACAAAGAATTTTCCCGGATACTAAAATCGGAAGGTCTTGAGCCTATACCGTCTGTGGGTATTCCTCTGGACGTTTGTAGGCATGAGGTTTTGATGAGAAAAGTCAACAATGAAGTGCCGGAAGATACCATAATAGAAGAAATTCAAAAGGGTTATTTATTAAATACATTTGTGTTAAGACCGGCAAAGGTGGTAGTATCACAGAAATCTGTACAGGAACAAGAAAACATTCAGAATCCAGAAAACCAAGAAGAGACAAAAGGAGAGTGAGATATGGCAAAAATTATTGGTATAGACTTAGGGACAAGTAACTCTGCCGCAGCCGTGCTGATAGGCGGAAAACCCACAATTATTCCAAGTGCTGAGGGCGTAACTATTGGAGGGAAAGCATTTCCTTCTTATGTTGCATTTACAAAAGATGGCGAAAAACTCGTAGGAGAACCAGCAAGAAGACAGGCTGTCAGTAACCCAGAAGGTACTGTTTATGCAATTAAGAGAAAGATGGGTACAGACTATAAAGTTACCATTCGCGGACAAACCTTTACACCACAACAAATCTCGGCATTTATCTTACAGAAAATAAAACACGATGCAGAGGCATTTCTGGGCGAACCAGTTCAAAAGGCTGTGATCACTGTTCCTGCATATTTCAATGATAATCAAAGGCAAGCAACTAAAGATGCCGGGACAATTGCCGGGCTGGATGTCGTTAGAATTATTAATGAACCTACCGCGGCATCACTGGCATATGGATTAGACAAGGTTGAAGAATCTCAGAAAATCCTGGTGTTTGATTTGGGCGGCGGCACCCTGGATTGTACAGTTATGGATTTTGGTCAGGGTGTCTTTGAGGTCGTTTCTACAAGCGGCGATACCCAGTTAGGCGGCACAGACATGGACAATTTCATTGTCGACTATCTGGTGGCTGAATTCAAAAAGGAATACGGTATTGATCTCAAAAACGACAAAATGGCAATGCAGAGACTAAGAGAAGCGGGCGAAAAGGCCAAAATAGAACTTTCCACAACGCTGACGACTGATATTAACCTCCCATTCCTTACAGCCGATGCCTCTGGCCCAAAACACTTTACCCATACCATTACGAGGGCAAAGCTGGAACAATTGGTTTTGCAGATCGTCAATCGGTGCGGACATTCAGTTGAGCAGGCATTAAAAGATGCCAAATTAACACCTAATGATATTCACAAGATTATTCTGGTCGGTGGCCCGACGAGGATGCCATGCGTACAGAAGTTTGTGGAAGATTACGTAGGGAAAAAAATCGAACGCGGGGTTGACCCGATGGAATGTGTAGCCATGGGCGCTGCGATCCAGGCGGGCGTTTTGTCCGGAGAGGTCAAAGACCTTGTCCTTCTCGATGTGACACCGCTGTCACTTGGTATTGAAACTCTTGGCGGGGTATTAACTCATTTAATTGAGAGAAATACAACAATTCCAACAAAGAAGAGTCAGGTTTTTACAACAGCAGAGGATAACCAGACCAGTGTGGAAGTGCACGTCCTTCAAGGTGAACGATCAATGGCAAGGGATAACGTTACACTGGGAAGATTTCACCTTGCGGGTATTCCTCCCGCACCGAGAGGAGTTCCTCAGATAGAAGTGTCTTTTGATATTGATGCAAACGGCATTATCAATGTCCATGCAAAGGATCTGGGTACGGGAAATGAGCAGAAGATTACTATTACGGCTTCAACAAAATTGAACAAGGACGAGATCGATCGCATGGTCAAACAGGCACAGGACTACGCAGACCAGGACAAGCACACGAAAGAGAAGGTTGAGACAAAAAACAAGGCGGATAACCTGGCATACAGTGCCGAAAAGTCTTTAAAGGACATGGCAGGAAAGATAGACAGCGCACAAAAACAGAAGACTGAGGCGGCTATCAAGGATTTAAGAGAATCGATAAAATCGGATGATGAAAAAGACATGCAGCAGAAGATGGACGCTTTGACAAATGTCCTGCATGAAATCAGTTCGAAGATGTATCAGGAATCAGCCAAACAGGGCGAGCAACCGCCTTCCCCACCTCCAGGTGATGAAGGTAAGAAGAAGAGAAAAAAGGGTGAAGGTGGGGAGGAAGATATCATCGATGCCGATTACGAAGTAAAAGAGTAGCGTGTAAATTCTGTTAAATTTCCAGGGTAGGAAACACCCAGATCGTTACAATAAATGTCTGGGCAGGTTTCCTACCCTTTATTTTTCCATAATTTTCATGCTCGTTTAATTAAATTGTATAGGAGTTTTCATTTTATTTAAGCGGGTTATACGATGTATGGCATAGAGAATCCCCCTTAGAAAAGGGGGCTAAGGGGTTGTAAACCTGTCCTCGTGAAAACGGGGATAGCCCGGGAAAAACACAACCCCCTGAATCGTTCGACTGAGCTCACGACGAAGTCCCCCTTTGTTAAGGGGGACTTAAACGGAATAATTTAAATTAGCTATATGATTAGCAGCTCCAATATGGGCCTTATCGAATTAGCTTTTGCTTTTGTGCTGGATTTTGCCATCGGCGATCCACAATGGTCATACCATCCGATGCGACTAATTGGCAGGTCAATAGAAGGCATGGAGTATCTGGTAAGAAAATTGCCAATACCTGAACGTGTAAGCGGGATACTTTTAACCATGATCATTGTTTCGGGAACTTACCTGGTAACTCATGCGGTGGTGTTATTATCAAGACAGTGGAGTATGCTGAGCGAAATGATAATGGGAGCAGTTATTATTTATTTCGCTATTTCCGTAAAAAGCCTTGCCGATGAATCCAAAAAGATAATGACAGCTCTAAAGGAAAATGATTTAATAAAGGCTCGAAAGGCATTGTCACTCATTGTGGGCCGCGATACCGCAAACCTCAGTCAGGAGCAGATAGTGCGTGCCTGTGTGGAAACCGTTGCTGAGGGGAGCGTGGATGGTGTTTTATCGCCGTTATTTTATGCCTTTATCGGAGGCCCATCAGCTGCTATGGCATATAAGGCCGTGAATACGCTGGATTCCATGGTGGGATATAAAAGCGAGAAATATGTCCGATTCGGCTGGGCTTCGGCACGGTTGGATGACTTAGCTAACTATATTCCAGCCAGAGTTTCTGCAGTACTAATCCCAATAGCCTCTTTTTTGTGTGGTTGTGGTTTCAAGGGTTCTTTAAGGATTGCCTTTCAGGATGGTCGTAAACACGAAAGTCCCAACAGTGGTATTCCGGAAGCAGCTATAGCAGGGGCGCTGGGTGTGCAGTTAGGGGGGGCGAGTACGTATCAAGGTGAGTTCGTAGAAAAGCCCTTTATTGGCGATGCCCAGAATCCATTGACGACGAAGTCGATAGATATAGCCATAAAGATAATGTACGTTACGTCTATTTTATTTATGGTCTGTGGGATAGGATTTACGGTATGCCTGAAATACTGTTTTTCCCTGATAGCTTCTGTTCCAAGTTAGTCCTTTTAAATCCCCCTTAACAAAGGGGGATTTAGGGGGTTGTGTTTTTCCGGGCTATCCCCGTTTTCACGAGGACAAGTTTACAACCCCCTTGCCCCCTTTTCGTTCGACTGAGCTCACGACGAAGTCTAAGGGGGATTTTTGCGTCGCATCTGTCATGTGATCCGCATAAATAAAACGAAACTTTGAAATTCCTTTGCTGGTTCAATCGTCCTCGATTGAACCAAAATGTTTCGGTTCAGGCTACAAGCCGTGAACCAGTTATGGTATATAATTACATAAGAAAAAGTTATTGCCGAAGGCAGCCTGATTAAAATATAGTAACTCTATATACTTCCTTTCTTGTTGTTTAATTCGCATTATGAAATCAACTAACAGCCTGTTGGAAAAACTTGATCCGAGGACAAAGATCATTTCATTCCTTTCAATTATTCTATGCATGATACTGACTCCAATTACACGTATTAGAGATTTTGGACTATATTTCCTGTTAATAGTGGCGATTGGATTTTGCTCAAAGATTACTCCATGGCAGATACTGAAAAAGGTATGCATTTTAATCCCTTTTATCTTCTTTATTGCGATGTTTGTGCCATTTATAAAGGAGGGGAATGTCTGTTTGTCATTGGAAATAGGTAATTGGAAATTCGATATTACGTACGAGGGAGTCTGGACGTTTCTTAATATCATCGTCAAGTCTACTTTATCTATTTTTCTGCTGGTGACCGCCACTTCAACCACAACATTTCCTGATTTTTTGAAAGGACTGGACATGCTCCGTGTGCCGCGGTTGCTGGTCATGATCATGTCGTTTATGTATCGTTATATCTTTGTACTGATAGACGAGGCAAGGAGGCTTATGCGTGCCAGATCTCTTCGTTATTTTGGGTCCAGGTATAAGGAGCAATTTCGAGTAATAGGATATATGATTGGGGTATTGTTTATCAGGACGTATGAGCGCGCAGAGAGAATTTACAGTGCGATGATTATCCGCGGATTTAGCGGAGAGGCGCTCAGCGTTAAACGTTTCAGGTTTTCTTCTATGGATATTTTATTCCTGGTTGGTATAATCGTGTCGTTAGTTTGTATTGTCTCTGGTTTGGTTCATAAGATTGAACATATTAGAGTAAGTGGCGCTCATCTATGGCAAGGATTATAAAAGTATCGAAGTTAAATTACCGTTATCCCGATGGAACAATAGGTCTGAAAGACGTTAGTTTTGAAGTAGAAGAAGGGGAGACCATGGTTATTATCGGCGCTAATGGAACTGGGAAATCTACGCTGTTTATGAATCTGATGGGCATTCTGGATGGTGATGGTTATATAGAGGTCGTGGGGTTAATGCTCAACAAAACAAATCTGAAAGACATCAGACGGGGGATGGGAATGGTATTTCAGAATCCAGACGATCAGTTATTCTGTCCTACCGTTATGGACGATGTTTCATTTGGACCTTTAAACTTGGGGCTGAATGCCGACCAGGTTACCGAGGCGTCACAAAAGGCATTAGCCCTGGTAGACTTACAAGGTTATGAATCTCGCACATCGCATCATCTGAGCTTTGGCGAGAAGAAAAGGGCAGCTATCGCTACGGTATTGTCTATGAATCCCGGGATAT
Organism: Planctomycetes bacterium RIFOXYC2_FULL_41_27; assembly: GCA_001828645.1. Taxonomy (GTDB): domain Bacteria; phylum Planctomycetota; class Brocadiia; order Brocadiales; family Brocadiaceae; genus Wunengus; species Wunengus californicus. Next base: position 13,207 of record MHZD01000126.1, read on the forward strand.
TGTTATTGGACGAACCCACCAGTGGATTAGATCCAAGAAGCGTATCAAAGTTTATCAATATCCTATACACCTTGAAATCTCAGGGCAAGACGCTCTTGATTGTAACACACGACTTGTTTCTTACCCAAGAAATAGCAGACCGTGTGCTCGTTTTTAGTGAAGAAAAGAAACCAGTGGCAGTAGGAGATTACAAAGAAATATTAAACAATTACGACTTATTATTAAAAAATAATCTGGTTCATCAACATCGTCATCGGCACGATGAGGTTGTGCATGATCACGAGCATCGGCATGGTTATATCCATGAACATTAGTAGGGCGAAGCCTCAGACCGACAAAAAGATTTTGGAACCACAGATTTCTCAGATTGCACAGATATTGGATACTAAATTCCACAAAGATTTTTAAAGAATAACGTTATGAAACCTTCATATCTCAGAAACGCTGTACTATTAGTTTTACCAATGATATTTGTGAAGATGGGATATGCTGTTTTATGAGTATTCCCAGGAAACAGACACATTTGGGTATGTGGAAGACTTTCATAGCATGGCTGCGCCGCAACCAATGTTCATAATAAATTTCTTGTATTTTTTCAGTATTTATGATAAAAGATCCCACTATGTCACTATGAAAAATTACAAAATACTCTCATATACCCAGATATTAGTCATCGTGTGCCTCGCTTTTTTCAGCGCGGGCATACCAGTAAATTCTTTTAGAAAATCCGGTGAATTTCCTTGCAAAGAACATCATTGTGGCTGCAAATCGGAATTTGGTTGTAAGACACATTGTTGTTGCGCGCCTGACGAAAATCAAAACAAGTTCCGTAACAATAGTAAAAATCAGAACGGTTTTAAAACTTTTATAAGCAGTATTAACTGCAAATATGGGAATGACCCGCTTACAACTATATCCTTTACGGCTAAATACATGCTGAATGGCCAGTTCCTACCGATAAAGGAATCATTTCTGTGTTTTCTTTTCAATGACACTTCGATTAATCTTCCTGAAGTATTTACATCTCCCCCGGAAAAACCACCAAAACTTTTCACATAAAGAGATTGTTTTTCGTTTATAACCTAATGGATTTGAATAGCGCCAGATTGCATTAAGGCTATCCTTGGAGGGTATAATATGAGAATTTTTCTTAGATGTGGGTATCTATTTTCACTATTTGTGCCTTTTCTGCTATTATTCGTAAGGGCGGTTGAGGCGAATCATGGGGCTGGAACTAGTGGGTCAGCTATTACAATACCAGCCATCACTTTAAAAAGCGGCACGTTTTCGTTAGGTTTAAGGACAGAATTGACAGAATTCGAATCTATTTCTAATTCAAAACTTCTTGATAAAGCAGTAGAAGCCGGTTCCTTTGATGCCGTTGATAGAACATTTTTGCATACTATCGATATTGGGTATGGGGTTACTGATGACCTGACTCTTGGACTTAACATCAGTTGGTTTGAAGCAATTAATTTTCGTGAGTCTGAATTGGAAGACGATGAAATTGAGGTATTTCGAGCTAATCCAGACGGAATCACCGACCTCTGGCTTTCGGGTAAGTACCGCTTCTTGCGTGGGACTCAGGGGCATTGTGCTATTCTGGCAGGTATTAAATTTCCTACAGGTGTTGACGACAGAAAGAACAATGCGGGTGAAAAGATAGAAGCCGTAGAACAACCCGGAAGTGGCTCTTATGATTTTGCAACCGGCTTTGCCTATTCACGCTGGTTTACAAAGGACTGGACCATGGATACAAGCATCCAATATATTCTTCGCACAGAGGGGGCGAGAGATTTTAAGGTAGGTGACCGTATGGATTGGGGTTTTTCAACAGCATATCAGATAATCCCCAGAAATAAATATCCAAATGTTGCGCCCGTTGGAGAAATCAGTATAAAATATCTTTTTCGAGACGAACAAAATGGAAGGGATGAACGGGATAGCGGCGGAACTACTGTTTTCCTCTCGCCGGGAGTGCGTGTAGGGATCACCCCTCGTTGTGGGGTAGGAACTTCAGTTTCATTCCCTGTATTCCAAAACTTACTTGGAGAACAACAAGAGACTGATTTTAAAGCAATTGTTGGTGTAAGTTATAGTTTTTAAACAAAGGAGTCATATATGCAAACAAAATATTTTCTGATAGCAAGTTTCATTACATTTACGATTATAGGATGCGCAAACACAATTTCTTCGTCCAAAAAAACACAGCCGTTGGTCATTGACCCTGTCTGCGCATATTTATCTGATATGGGGTGTATTAATATTGCTGTGGATGAAAATACTCCAAAATCAACCTATGAGGGGGTTGCATACTATTTTTGCAGTACGGAGTGTAAGATGGATTTCGATAAAAATCCGTCAAAATATCTCAAACATGTTACCCTTCCTCCAAAAGAAACTGTAGATCCTATATGTCATATGAAGATTGACGAGATGAAAAGATTTGTTACATGCCTGTATCGGGGTAGAATCTATTACTTTTGTTCCGATCATTGCAGGACAAAGTATATGGAGAACCCTGACCAATACAGCCAGAAGGAATGATTTGAAGATTACTAAGAAAACGACATGGAAGAGAACCGGGGATGCAGAGTTTGATATTACTGGTCTTATCTGAATTGGGCTTTAGCCCTGTTGCTAGTTCAATCGTCCTCGATTGAACCAAAATGTTTCGGTTCAGGCTTCAAGCCTGAACCAGCAGTGAAGAATCCCCCTTAGAAAAGGGGGCTAGGGGGTTGTAAAATAACCCAGGAAAAAAACACAACCCCCGGAATCGTTCGACTGAGCTCACGACGAAGTCCCCCTTTGTTAAGGGGGACTGCGTAGGAATAACTTTATGAAACATACTCCATCTCAATATCCAAGATTGCTGATAGCTGGCACACACAGCGGCGTGGGAAAAACAACCATTACCCTTGGACTGATGTCTGCATTAAAAGAAAAGGGTTACAAAGTACAAGGGTTTAAGGCAGGACCTGATTATATCGATCCCTCGCATCACATGGCAATTACCGGGAGCCCGTCACGTAATCTTGATACGTGGCTCATGAGCAGGGATGTGTGTCTTGAATTATTTGAGCATGCCCTGATAGATTCAAATATGGCAGTAATCGAGGGCGTAATGGGGCTCTATGACGGCTGTTTGGACGGGAGTGAACTGGGAAGTACAGCGCACCTTGCCAAGATATTGAATGTGCCTGCGATATTGGTAATGGACGCAAAGGGAATGTCGCGCAGCGCAGGCGCTGTGGTATTGGGATATAAAAATTTTGATAGAGACGTAAAAATTCAAGGGATAATTCTTAATAGAGTCAAGAGCGAGCGACACTATGCATCTCTAAAAGCATCTATCGAAGGAAATTGTGGTATTCCTGTTTTAGGGTATATGCCATTTCATGAAGATATAATACTCCCCGAACGCCACCTGGGCTTAGTACCATCAAGTGAGCAGGAATTTGCGAAGTCCACGTATCAAAAAATTGGGAGTTTGCTCTCAAATACCGTGGATGTTGACAGATTAATCAATATTGCTGCGTCCTCAGAAGGTCTCCCCTCATACAAGCAGACGGTATTTAGTGGAATAAACGAACGGTTTGATTTCAGGGTAGCCGTCGCTGTCGATGAGGCATTTAATTTTTATTACCAGGACAATCTTGACCTGCTGGAATCGTACGGTATAGAGCTTACTTATTTTAGTCCTTTGTATGATAAATACCTGCCAGCGGATATTGATGGATTGTACATTGGCGGAGGTTTTCCTGAGTTACATGCAGCCGTACTCGCAGCGAATACTACCATGAAGGAATCCATCCGAAAGGCGCGTAAAAATGGCGTGGTTATCTACGGTGAATGCGGGGGGATGATGTACCTGCTTGAACACATGGTTGATTTTAAAAACAAGACACACGAGATGTGCGGAATTCTGAGAGGAACAACCGTAATGGAGAACAAAAGACAGGGTTTAGGATACATTACCGTTCAAGCATTGCATGATAATATCTTATGCAAAAAAGGGGAGACGTTCAAAGGCCATGAATTTCATTGGTCGTCGCTGCACGTGCCTGAAGGTACGCCGTACGCTTACGCAATTTATAAGTGCGACGACAGGAAATCAAAAATGGACGGCATTTTTGCCGGCCGTGTATTAGGTTCTTACACTCATATCCATTTTGCAACTGATCCCAGACTGATAAAACATTTTTTGTATACTATTGCAAAAAGGACTTAGCGACTCGAATAAATGATGCAAAATACGAATTAATCTCTCGTTCCCACGCAGGGCTGGGAACAAGAATAAAATTCAATAGGTCTCTTTCTGGGAATTTTAGCTATATGTTATGATTCGCCTTTCAATTGTTAATCACCATCCCCTAACCCTCCCCCATCGTTCGGCTGAGCTCACGACGAAGTCAAGGGGGAGGAATTTGCTTCTACAGCTTGTTTCCACACAATGCCCAGAAGAACCAATATTTGGTTATATGACAAATTACACATAAGGCAATATCAACAAATATTTCTCATGAGGCAATTAGAAAACCTGAATGAGTCTCGTTGTAAGCATGTAAATATAATTACACATTGTTAATAAATACAACGAAAGTATGAGTTCCAACACGACCTTGGCGGGCATAGCTACTGTCATTAGGATTTGACACGAAAATACCCCTCACCCAGACCGTCTCCCGCACGGGGCGAGGGAACTTTCCCGCCCTTAACAGGAGGGATTAAGGGAAGGTGAAATATTTTCGTGCTCTTTTGTGAGCTTTTGGCTCATAAGCCGTTAAATGGTTTCACACGTGCTATCTGTCCAAAGATCGTTAATTTTTTACTACCAATATCCTGTATCTCCTCTTCCGTTAGAATGCGGCCGAATTGCCTGAGTATGATATCAATCACTTGCCGGTAATTTGCACCTTCAAGTTCATAGATAATCTTCTTGTCGATAGCGATACCTACCGTCTTCAATTTGTGAGTTGGTGTCTTAGTGGCATAAACGAAGTAAGAAACTCTTATATCTGACCTCTCAGCTTTGCCCAAAAGATGCCTAAATATTCATAGATAACGCCTTCAGCCCTGCGCAAACCCCCGGAACTGGGGAAAAAGTCGCCGGGGCTAATACGTTGGCTTCTTACAATCGAATAACCAGTGGGAGCCGGGATCGGTTGCATACCCAGTTTCTTAAACATACCCATTGAGCGCGGCATATGTGAGGCGGAAGTAACCAGAATGAATTTGTCGTTTCCAACGATTGATTTAATCAGCCGGGCTTCATTTATGGTATCGTTAGATTCCGATTCCAAAATCAAATCTTCCTTCTTTACACCAAGAGCTTTAGCGACCTCGGCCATGGTTTCCGCACCGGGAACTGAATCAAAAACCTTTCCCTCTGACAAAATAAGCTTGCTTCCCGGTATCTGATTATGTAGTAGAATCGCTTCAATAAGGCGAACTAAAGATGCTCCTGAGAGTTGACTGGTAATGGGAATTTGCGGGTCAGATATGTGACCTCCGCCCAGAACGACAATCCACTTGACCTGTGGTGCAACCTCACCAGGCGCAGAATCGGATGTTGCTGTTAAGATAAGTGGTGGATACCGATATTCCAATCGCCTGAGAAATGTATTAGAAAGTGCAGGATAGCTCAGGAGCGTAAATAGAATTACTCCAACAGAAAGAATAATCTTTCCTGCCTTTTGTTTCCGCGTAAACAGAAGCAGCAGTAATCCCACTATTAATATTTCCAAACATAACGGTACAGGGAAAAATAATTGACCAATAATTTTTTTTAGGATAAACATCTTTTACTCCAGAATAATACGAATTACGATTTCTTGCCAATAAGTAAGGACGAATTGGATTCCAGGTCAATCTTTTTTATGTGCTTAAAACAGGCATCTTCAAGCCATGCCCTGTATTCAGAGTCGCTGTAAGACGCCCCTTCCTGCGTGCCGATGAGCATATTTAAGCTGAAAAGTGCTGCGAATTGCGGTTGTGTTTTTGATTCATCAAGCACAAATTCATGGATAATAACCTGGCCTTCGTCCTTTAAAGCATTCCGGCATTTCTTGAGTATTTTTGTATTGTTTTCAGGATTATAAATATGCAGGAGGTTTGATACGAGGATGGCGTCGTACACATTTTTCCCAAAGGTGTCTTCCAGGCAATTTCCTGCTTGTGCAGTAACGCGGTCTTCCATGCCCGCAGCCGTAATAAACTCCTGTGTAAGTTTGATTGTATGCCCCAGATCAAAAACAACGGCATGCAAATGAGGATTGGCCTTTGCAAGTTCAATGGCGTAAGTGCCAGAACCGCCTGCCAGGTCTAATAATCTTCTTGCTCCCTTTAAATCAATTTTGCTGCAGAGTTCATCTGCCTTTACAGAGGCAATATTATGCATAGCCGTAATAAAGTCCCTGAGGTCATGCGGGTCTACCTCTTCAGGTAAGTCCTTCAATGAAACGGCCTTTCCTGTTTCAATGGTCTCTCGCAGCATTGTCCAGTTATCCATAATATTTTGGGCATGATGGATAAAATCACCCATATAATGAGATTTTCCCTTGATTAAATGGAGGTTTGAGATTGGGGTATTGTAGTAACAATTTCCCTGCTTCGTAAGTAATTCGAGCGAAACGAGGGCATTCAGGAGCATCTCCGTGGAACGTTCATTGGCGTGAATTGACTTTGAAATACCTCTAGCAGTAACTTTGTCTTTGCCAATAATGGTAAATATATCAAATTCTACTGCCGTAAACAGGATACATGATTTCCAGTATCCAAAACCGAGTTGGAATATATAGTCAGCGTTTGCAGTGTTCGTGTTGGCCATAAATATTAGTACCTTAGTCAATGAAAGCCTTTTATTATCAGGAGAAACATTTTAACAACAACCTGCCCCTCTGTAAAATAATATTATAAATGATCATCATTACGTTCAGGAATGGTTACAAGTAGCTGATTGTTTACAAAAATTGTCTCCACTTCATGCGCAAGCTTCTGGCCGGTGTCTCTTATTGCGTCAGGATTATCAAGGATTCTATTCGCTTCAAAGTCAGATAGGGTTTTTGCAAATAGAGTAATCAGGGTATTATTTAGTGCACTTAATAAATTTGATTCAATAGAGGAGGCAGATGCATTCGTTTCACAGGTGAAGGTTTTTGGGAGTAACGATAATGCCGCCCTGCAAACATTTGAAATAACCTCTGAAAATGCCTCAACTTTT
>MHZD01000127.1 GCA_001828645.1 Planctomycetes bacterium RIFOXYC2_FULL_41_27
AAATAAAAGCCATCAAGAAGGTTTTTGGAGAGAATGCACACAAAATACCCATCAGTTCTACAAAGTCCATGCTGGGTCATCAACTAGGCGCTTCGGGGAGCGTAGAGGCAATCATCTGCGCCATGGTGATCAAGGAAGGTGTCATTCCACCTACCATTAATTATGAGACACCCGACCCCGAGTGCTCAGGATTGGATTTTGTCCCCAATGTGGCGCGTGAAAAGAAGGTCAAAAAGGTGCTTTCCAATTCATTTGGTTTTGGCGGACACAACGCCAGCATCATCCTGGGGAGCTTGTAGTTATATGAAATCTGTGTAACTCACCGTTCCAAATACCTTCATCAATTTGCGTCAATGTCTCGCCAAGCCTTAATGTGAGGTCTTTATAAATTTCTTGATGGCATTGTACATTTCAGGCAATTTTTTGATTAAGACCTGGATGCGTTTTTCTTCGTTGACGGGCTTAGCCGGCGAACCCCACACGACCGAACCTGGTTCTAAACTCTTGTAAACGTTTGAACCTCCGCCAATGATACAGTTATCACCAACCGTTACATGGTCGGTGATACCCACATCTTCAGCAATCATGACGTTCTTTCCGATTTTTGTGCTCCCTGCAATCTTGGCGTAGGCGATAAGCATCGTGTTGTCTCCTATGGTAACATTATGGGCAATGTGCGAGTGATTGTCTATCTTTACTCCATTTCCAATGATGGTCTTATCGAGCGCAGCACGGCAAATTGTTACCATGGAACCAATTTCGACGTCGTTTCCTATTTCGACAGTTCCAATCTGGGGGATTTTGGTGTGTTTGCTATTTATTTGAAGATAACCGAATCCATCATCTCCAATAACGCTATTACAATGAACAACAACTCGTTTCCCAAGGATAACGCTTTCCCGGATGGAAACATTGGCATAGATGATAGAGTCGTCCCCAATAAGGCTCTCCTTGCCAATAAACGTATTCGGATAGATTGTTACATTATTTCCTATCCGTACGCTATCTTCTATGATGACATGAGCCCCAATAGAAATCCCTTTTCCCAGAATAGCTTCTTTGCTGATTATGGCTGTAGGATGGACACCTGTTGGACGTTTGCATCTCACTCTGTCTATAACTTCCATAAACTTGATAAATGCCAGGAATGGGTTTTCTGTGATGATTTGTGGTTTTTTCAGTTCTTTGATCTCGCGATGTACAACAATTGCTGAGGCTTTAGTGGTCAAAACCTGTGGGATTAATCCATCATTTTTGATGAAGGTTATATTTCCATCTGTTGCAGCTTCAATGCTGGCAACACCGGTGATGATCGTGTTTCCATCGCCGCTGATCTTCCCGCCGATAATGGATTGGATTTGATTGAGTGTATATTGAATGGACATTTGCAGGACATCGTATCACAACCATAAATTACTGTCAAATGAACTTTTATATTGACAATCTTATTCATTAAGCATGATAATATCTGTAAATATTTTGCA
>MHZD01000128.1:0-125 GCA_001828645.1 Planctomycetes bacterium RIFOXYC2_FULL_41_27
TAATAAAACAAAAAACGAAGAATATTGCAACTATTTTTATTTTATCAGCCCTATTAAACACCCAAGAAAAGAGCTTTGTAGGTTGGGTTGAGGAACGAAACTCAACCTGTAAGAATAATCGACCC
>MHZD01000128.1:139-2502 GCA_001828645.1 Planctomycetes bacterium RIFOXYC2_FULL_41_27
TCCTTTTTTTTCCTGATAATTTATGTGTTTTTAAGCGTTTATCAAAGGGATTTTTTCGAAAGACGGCTTCTTTTACCTTCGCCTTTTCTTGAATTTCTTTGTGTAATTTCTTGTAGCTTTTTATGAAGCGTGGCGTAACATTAATTTCCATGCGGTTAGTCCACATCCGCTAGGGAACGAATTCTTTTACATTTTCCCTTGCGATATTCGCTTAAACCTTCTTTTACTAAGGAATCAATCTCTTCTGCCTCTTTACCTTCTAAGTAATACGTGGGTACTGCCTTTGCACATAATTTTTGATATTCACGAAGTGACAGAATAACAACTCCACCCTCTTTGTTAACGATACTTTGCGAAATAGAAATTTCCTTTTTATCTTTCATATTCCAAATCCTTTTGTTTTTTATAAACGATTTAATAAAAATTTTTTACTCTTCAAATAGCCTATCAAAAGCTTGATAAAGTAAAGAAGATTCATATAAATTTCCCTGGAAGAATTACCATAGAGTTGTTAAGGTTTTGAGATTGAGAAGGATGGTATCTTTGGTTATCAGTGGGACTTCAAGCAGTTTTGCTGTTGCTACGATAATTTTATCATGCAGTTCGGAGACCTCTGTTGTGTTAATCATCGTTTGAAGAACTTTATAATCGAGAGAAATTATAGCATAGTTTTCACTTTTTCTAATACGTTTAAAAAATGTCTCGAAGTCAAAGGTGATTTTCTTTTTGTCAAATATACTTATACATTCAGCAATGACAATAGATGGAATAAAGATAATACACCCACCTTGTTCACATTTATAAAATATCTCTTTAGCCCTTTGGCTAATTTTGGGGCTATCGGTAAAATGCCAGAGGAGTGCATGAGTATCGGTAAGGAAGTTCATAGTAGTCTGGTCTAAATATCTGCCTTACTATAAAGTGATTCCTTTGCCTCTTCTATATCGGAATCAGATATTTCAATTCCTTTAAGGATACCCTTAAGCGAGATTAGACTTTTTTGGGAAGGGAGAAGTTCCTTAAGGACAGATAATTTTAAGTCCTGTATCTGCTCTTCAATTGTTTCTATTTTATGGAGGACATCAATAGATTGTCTTATGGTAGTTTTTTTCATTTTATTTTTCCCTTCATAAGAGAAGGCTACGGTTAATGTTTATCATAATTTAATTTTAAAATCAATTGTTTATCGAATATTTCCCTCTACATGACTAAATCGATGCGGTTTTCTACCACTTTTTCTTCTTGAAGTAATACACCATAGCGATGCCTGCGCCAGCCATTATGAGCAATATCATCGGATACCCCCAGCGCCACCCAAGCTCAGGCATGTATTTAAAATTCATCCCGTAGATGCCGGTAATTAAGGTAAGGGGCATAAATATGGTGGCAATCAAGGTGAGTACCTTTATAACAGTATTCAACCTGTTGCTGATGCTCGAAAGATAGATTTCGAGCATTTCCGTAGCCATTTCCCGAAAAGTTTCCAGGGTATCAATGATATGGATTGTGTGGTCGTAAACATCCTTGAGGTAAATTCGGGTAGATTCCTTAATCAGTACAGATTCCCCTCTCTCCAACCTGCTGATTACCTCCCGCAGCGGCCATACTGACCTGCGTAATAAGATCATATTCCTTTTCAGATTATAGATGGTGTGTGCCATCTGAGGATTTGGATTGCTGACTAATTCATTCTCCAACGATTCTATCTTTTCTCCCAGCGTTTCCATGATCGTGAAGTAGTTGTCAACAATTGCATCGAGCAGGCAATACGCAAGGTAATCAGCCCCCATTTTTCTTATACGTCCTTTATTGGTTCTCAAGCTCTCCATGATTGCATGAAAAATATCAACCTCTTTTTCCTGAAAAGAAATGACAAAATTTGGCCCTAAGATCAAGCTTACCTGTTCGGCGATAATTTCACCGTCATTGCCATGAAATTGCAGCGTTTTAAGCACGATATAATTATATCCTTCAAACTCCTCTATCTTGGGGCGCTGATCTGTATTCAGGATATCTTCCACAATGAGCGGATGCAGCCCAAAACCCTCGCCGAGTTTTCCTAATATCTCACTCTGGTGAATCCCATCGATGTTTATCCATGCCACCGTAGGCCGGTTTTTATCCTTAAGAGGGAAACATTCTTCAATTGTCTTCGCCTCCTGCTCACGAAAGTGCATTTCATCGTACTCTATGATAGTTATCTTTACCTTTTCGGTCTTTTTCTCACCAATATGGATGAGTGTACCCGGAGGAAGCCCCGCTTTTTTTGATCTTTTTTTCGTTAATTTTGCCATATGGACAAACCTTATTTTAGATTTACGACTTCAGATTCTCTTGGTAATGCTATAGTTTGAAAACTCATT
>MHZD01000128.1:2630-2950 GCA_001828645.1 Planctomycetes bacterium RIFOXYC2_FULL_41_27
AAAGGACGCTCTCTAAGGGTTAAGTCATTTCCCGCTTCGATGTATCCCTCCTTCAGGACGCGGAAATACCAGCCAGTCCTTCCTGTCTCTTTAATGCGGATAACCAAATCCTTGACACCCCATCGCCGCTCCAGCTTCCAGCAAGGTTGTCTGGGCTGAGAAACCTGCACAACAGTCTCGCCAATCCCGAACATATCTCCAATGCAAACTTCCTCTTCCAGCAGTCCGTATGTGGTGAAGTTTTCACCAAAGGCGCCGTAAGGCATATCCGGCAGATGGAGATCAGGCCTCCAGTAAGAGTAATGTTCGGATGGATACAC
>MHZD01000129.1:0-474 GCA_001828645.1 Planctomycetes bacterium RIFOXYC2_FULL_41_27
GTCTAAGGGTTGGTACCGCGCCCATAGGGTATTGAGTGAGACGTCGTTTGAGTGTCCCACAAAAGGATTGGAAAAATACGGCGGGGTAACACCCCAGATATCACCTACCCCAGCATTGCCCCCCAGACCATATGCATCCACCTCTAAACCTATAGTCCAATCCTCCGACATATCCGCATAAACACCCGCCCTCGCCCTTGTTGTTATTGCAGCACCGTCTTCGATGGAAAATACATTCAACGGTCGGGGTAGTGTATAAGTTGGTTCCCACTCTTTATGCACCCTTTGGGTAAAAAATCCCATCGTATAATCAAAGGCGCCTTGAGTTTTTGCAGTAGCGTCTTTGAAGTCAACGTCAATACCTGTTGCTATCGATTCAATACTAAAATTGGTCTTATATCTATCCGATTCGGGTCTTGTTTGAAACCAACTGGATTCTGGCTTTATCTCTTGAAGTGCATCGGCAACCCTATC
>MHZD01000129.1:485-624 GCA_001828645.1 Planctomycetes bacterium RIFOXYC2_FULL_41_27
CAAGCAGAGGGGATCTGAGATATTTATCCTTTACTTCTTCAGGCTTTTGTTTGCCTGCTCCAATCTTTTCCAGTTCTTTCCTGAGTATCCTGATGCGTGTACCAGGACCACTACTGAAGGTAACAATGCCGCTTTTGTC